>NZ_JBEPWD010000112.1:0-5535 GCF_041642575.1 Salegentibacter sp.
TGGGAACAGGAGTAGGTCTGATATTACAGCAGGCATTTCCATTGCTTTTACAGGACCTGTTACCGGTAGATGTTCAGGTAAGCTTTGTGCCGCAAGCCATCTTGATGGGAGTCTTACTTGGAGTTTTCATGTCGGTATTGTTCGCACTTTATCCTTTAATGGGAACCCTTTACATCTCCCCGCTTCAGGCACTCCGCGTTCAGGAAGATGAAACCGTGAGATCGCGAAAGGCCATATTATTTGTGTCTCTGGGTATTTTTATCTTCATATTCCTCTTTTCATTCTGGCTACTTAAAAACTGGCAATATTCCCTTTCTTTCGTAGCGGGAATTCTTGTGAGCTTCTCTATTCTGGCAGGAGTTGCAGCGCTATTCATGAAGGCCATAAAAAATTACTTCCCCAACTCCTGGGGCTTCCCTGCAAGGCAGAGTTTACTGAATCTGTTCAGACCACAGAATCAGACTTTAATTCTCATCCTGGCCATTGGGGTGGGCAGTTTTCTCATCAGTACCCTTTATTTCAGTAAAGACCTGCTGCTGGCACAAGCCTCACTGGAGACAGAAGCCGACAGCCCTAATATGATCCTGCTGGATGTACAATCGGAGCAACAGGATTCAATAATTAGTACCATAGAATCCAAGGATGCCCCACTGCTTGACAATATTCCCATCGTCACCATGAGGGTGCAGAGCATACAGGGAAAATCGGTTAATGAAATCAGGGAAGACACGACTTCAAGGATAAACCGTTGGGTTTTGAATCACGAGTTCAGGGTTACCTATCGCGATTCTCTCATTTCTTCGGAAATCCTTGAACAGGGAGAATGGACTTCAGCAACTGAAGGGGAAGAAAATATCCCTATCAGTATCAGTGATAATTTTGCTGAAGATGCCAGGGTTGGCCTGGGCGATAAACTGACCTTTAATGTACAGGGAGTTTTGCTGAATACCGAGGTTAGCAGTGTGAGAACTGTCGACTGGAGCAGAATGCAACCTAATTTTTCGATAGTTTTTCCCGAAGACGTTCTGGAGGAAGCACCACAGTTCAGGGTGATAACTACAAAAGTCCAGGATGAAAGCTCCTCTGCTGCCCTGCAACAGGAACTGGTAAGAAAATTTCCGAATGTTTCAATTATAGATCTCAGGCAGGTACTGAGTGTCATTGAAGGATTGCTGAACAAGATCTCCTGGATCATCAATTTTATGGCTTTCTTCAGCATACTTACAGGAATAATCGTGCTGATTGGGGCGGTAAGAACCAGCAAATATCAACGTATAAGGGAAAGCGTACTCCTGAGAACCATTGGAGCAAAAAGCAAGCAGATATTGAAGATCGCTGCCCTGGAATACATCTATCTTGGGGTTTTAGGAAGTTTATCAGGAATTCTGCTATCGCTTATCAGCAGTCAATTACTGGCATGGCTGGTTTTTGAATCCAGTTTTATTCCTTCCTGGGTTCCATTTTTAATTCTTTTCCCCGGCATTGTTTTACTGGTTCTCCTCATAGGGTTAGCGAACAGCATAGGGGTTATCAGCAGGCCCCCGCTGGAGGTCTTGCGACGGGAAGGAAGGTAATCACTATAAAAAGAAAGGTTTGGTTTAGAAGTAGTAAGATATTAAAATCTAAACTATTTAAATTTTTATTTTATCTTTAATTAGGTTTCTGATAAACAGCTATTTAAGACAGCTGTGGTCTTAAGCCTGATTACTTCTAACTAAAACCAAATTATGATGAAGCAAAGGTCTAAATTTAAACATTTAAAAGAGCTCTTAGGAACAGGGGTTCTTTTTTTATTTACCCTTATTTCTGTTGCACAAAGCAAGTCGGAAATGATCGGGGAACTCATGGAAAAGTATTCAGAATATGAACAATTTAATGGTTCGGTACTAGTTTCTGAAAACGGCGATGTAATCTTCAAAAAGGGCTACGGAATGGCCAATATGGAATTTGATATTCCTAATGAGCCGGACACCAAACACAGGCTGGGGTCTATTACAAAACAGTTTACCGCGATGCTGATTCTTCAATTGGTGGAAGAAGGCAAGCTGGAACTGGATAAACCAATTTCCAACTATTTACCTGATTATGAGGGTCCTGCAGCCGAGGAGGTTACTATTCATCATTTATTAACCCATAGCTCGGGGATTCCAAGTTACACTTCCTTCCCGGGTTTCTTTGAGAATCAAAGCCGGGACCCCTACACTCCCGGGGAGTTTGTTAAAACCTTTGCCGATTCGACCTTACAATTCATGCCGGGGGAGAAATTCGCTTATAACAATTCGGGATATTTTCTATTGGGGCATATTATTGAAGAGGTTTCGGGGAAATCCTATGAAAAAATGCTCGAGGAAAATATTTTCGAGCCTGTGGGAATGAATAACTCCGGGTACGATCATCATGGAAATATCATTAAGAACAGGGCAGCCGGATATGAACGTGCTGGTAACGGGTACCGCAATGCTCCTTATCTGGATATGTCTATCCCCTATGCCGCCGGTTCCCTCTATTCTACCGTTGAAGATCTATACCTATGGGACCAGGCGCTTTATGAAGAGGAGTTATTAAGTGAAGAGTTGAAGGAAGAAATGTTTGAAGCACATATTAAGGACGGGGATTCGAAATATGGATATGGCTGGGGATTGGGAAAAATGCCCATAGGGAAAACAGCAGACAGTATTCAGACAATAGCTCACGGGGGTGGCATCAATGGATTTAATACCCTATTAATAAGAGTTCCTGAAGAAAAACATCTTATTGTTCTTCTAAATAATACCGGGGGAACCAACCTGGGGGAAATGGCCTCCTCAATCTTAAACATCCTCTATGGGGCAGATTATGACATGCCAAAACGCTCGGCCGCAATGGAGTTGTTACCTGTTTTTAGGAACCAGGGAGTTTCAGCAGGGATGGAAAAATATAAAGCTTTAAAGGAAGATGAAACCTATGCCCTTAAGGAGAATGAAATGAATATGATTGGTTATCAGCTACTCCAATCGGGGAAAACTGAGGAAGCAATAGAAGTATTCAAAATAAATGTAGAGGAGTTTCCCGAATCAGGGAATGTATATGATAGCCTGGGAGAAGCCTACCTGGAAGCCGGACAAAAAGAGCTGGCTATAGAAAACTACAAGAAATCTGTAGAGATCGATCCCGGGAATACTAATGGCATTAATATACTTAAGAAACTGGAACAGGAATAGGCCGGAAAGTTAACAAAAGCCTAAGGGAATTTATTAGTTCGGTAATACTTTGTACCTTCAATGTTATCAATTGTTTACTGGAATTCACCAGAATCTGGAAGAGCATATTTCAATATTCTCTCAGATAAAACATTGAAGAAATTAATCAACCAAAATTAAGTATTATGAGAAATTTAAAAACAAGCTTAGGCACTGCATTAAGTATGTTACTAATGCTGGCTTTATTTACTTCCTGCGATCAAGACCGCGGCATTGACCTGTCTGAAAACGCAGAACAAAGGGAGGATGTTTATGAACAAATCCTGAACGACCAAGAGCTTTTCAATGAATTCATGGACGAAATGCGTGAAAACCGGGGTTCCATGGATATGATGCGACAAAACCGGCCTATGATGCGAAACATGTACGGTCGTCAGGAAATGCAAAACATGATGAAAAACAATCCTGAAATGATGGATTCCGTGCGAATGAATATGATGAGCATGATGGAAGCAGATACTACCATGCAATTAACAGAAGAAAGACGGGAGCGAATGTCCCAGCATATGGTAAGAATGATGGAAAGAGACAGCGCTTTTCATGCCAGGATGAAAGAAAGAATGCAGGATATGGAACGCAATTAACCGATCCTGATATTTAACTTTAGAAAGGGAGATTTTTTCTCCCTTTTTTTTATGGAGTTTTTTACAACAAAAATAATTCTAAACCAGGAACCCAAAAAAGAAAGCTCCTACTACAAAAAGCAGGATAGCCAGAACCACAGCTACCAGAAATAAGAAAAGGTAAGGCCGCGTCCTGATGAATTGACGCTGCGCAAAAGGTTTATAAAGGAAATTAAGGTAATTGTATATTCCAATTTTAATTTTTAAAAACAAAGTATTCATCTGTCCCTCTACAATATGTTAAAATCATATTAATGAAAGCGGCAAATATAATTATTCTTTCACATAAATTTAAGATACTGTAAAGTTTACAAAGCCGATGTATATAGAAAAAAATCGATTAAAGATTAGATCAACAACTGATACTCAACTTTTCCCGGATTGATTATCCAGGCTATTACCAGGTTTTAAAAAGTTGGGGAAGCGTATTTAAATTGTTAAAGTATGAGTCTTTATTGGTTAGTAAGCAGATTTTGAAAAGATTTGAAATCAAACTGCATAAATGGGTAAAAAGAAATTAGAAAGATCCCTGGGATTTTGGGATGTGCTGATGTTCGGTGTTGGAGGAGTTGTAGGTGCCGGGATCTATGCCATAATTGGACAGGCAGCCGATCTCGGCGGAAATATGTTATGGCTGAGTTTTGTGGTCGCTGCTTTGGTAGCCTTACTTACAGGGCTAAGCTATGCCGAATTTGTTAGCAGATTTCCAGATGCCGGAGGAAGTTTTGAATACATCAAGCAAGGGCTGGGGCATAAAACAGCTCTCTTTATGTCTATCTTCATGAGCTTCACGGGAGTGGTCGCCGCCGGCGCTATTGCAATAAGTTTTGCTGAATACCTGGAAAGATTACTTGATCTTCCTGCGAGTGCTTCAGTTATTGGGATAATTTTTCTTATGGCCTTTTTTAATATTATAGGTTCCAAATACAGTTCTTATTACAACACTTTTGCGACAATAGTTACTCTTCTGGGCTTGGTTCTAGTAGTAGGAGTTTCCCTTCCCGATTTTGGTAGTGCGAATCTCCTTGAAGCCACTGAGAAAGGATGGATAGGAATTATGGCAGGTGGCGCTTTGATTTTCTTTAGTTATGTGGGCTTTGAAGATCTGGTGAAGATGGCCGAAGAAACCAAATCTCCAAAAAAAAATATGCCCTTAGCGGTAATGATAAGCGGGCTGAGCGTACTTGTGATCTATGTCCTGATCGCGATAAGTGCAGTAAGTGTAATGGACTGGCAGGAACTCGCAAAATCAAGCGGACCCCTGGCGGCGGTAATTGAGGCCAAACTAGGAAATATTGGGGCTACAATTCTGGTATTTGTGGCCTTATTTGCAACCAGCAAGACCATTTTGAGCAATATTCTGGGAACTTCCCGATTGCTCTACGATGTAGCCCGGGATAGTGATATTAACTGGTTAAAGAAATTCACCACGATCTCTGGAATTGGCAATGCTCCTAATTATGCCATATTCGCAGTGGCTTTAGTAACCATGGCTTTCGGATTGATAGGAAACCTGAAAACCGTAGCTAGTATAAGTAATATCTTTATCTTCATAGTATTCGGAATGGTGAATATCGCCCTGATCAATTTCCGCAGAAATAATAAGGACAGCCGGGATGAAAAACCTTATTTCTTCATTCCAATGAATATAAAAAATATTCCCATTCCAACCA
>NZ_JBEPWD010000113.1:0-5530 GCF_041642575.1 Salegentibacter sp.
GCTCTTTTCCATATCGTGCGGCCGTTCTTGCCCAGGACACTTTCCAGCATTTCCAAAGGCATTTGCTGGATGGTTTCAATCTTATAAATACCCAGGTTCATCAGGGTTTGATAGGTTTTATTGCCTATCATGGGAATCTTGTTGACGGCAAGAGGAGCCAGGAAATTTCGTTCGCTGCCAAGGGCCACGATGCTTTCGGCATTGGGTTTGGCCTCGTCGGTGGCGATCTTGGAAACGATCTTGTTCTGGGATAGACCAAATGAGATGGGGAGACCACTCTCCTGTATGATATTTTGCCGAAGTTCTTTGGCAAATTTCTCTATTCCGAAGAACTTATCCATTCCCGTGAGGTCAGCATAGAATTCATCTACACTGGCTTTTTCAAAAGAAGGAACCTGACTTTTAATGATTTCGGTGACAACATTAGAGTACTTTGTATAGGTAGCGGCGTTTCCTTTTATAACAGTGGCATGAGGACAAAGCTGCCGGGCCATTTTCATAGACATTCCGGAGAAAATCCCGAATTTACGCGTTTCATAGCTCGAGGCGGCCACCACCCCACGATCCCCCATTCCACCTACGATAAGCGGCCGGTTATTTAATTTGCTGTTCAGCAAACGCTCCACCGACACAAAAAATGTGTCCAGATCGAGGTGTAGGATAGACTTTGTATTCATTTAATTAGGATTAAATCCATTAATTCGGATATAGTCCAAAATTATAAAATTGTGAAGATCCGGCAGTGGGTTTTAGCGTTAAATTTTTTGGTTTTCAGGGTGCCAGGTTGGAACCTCTTCAATTTAAAGGTTATAAAAAATCTTCATGCCTGACAGAGGTATATTATGCATAGTGCATCGGCAGGATTTAATTAACTTTATCATCTCATTTTTCAAGTTTTCGCTATATGGATCTTCGTAACTATTTAACAGACATTGTTTCTTTTCCAACTGAAGAACTGGAGGATATTATTTCTTATTTTGAGAAGGAAGCAATTCAAAAAAACAATTCCCTGGTAAAGGAAGGACAGGTTTGCTCTAAACTTTATCTGGTAGAGAAAGGTGTAGGGAGAAGTTATTATCTTAAAGAAGATGGAAAAGAGATCACACAATGGTTTTTTGTAGAAGGACAATTTATGTCGAGTATAGAAAGCTTTTTTCAGCAGAACCCAAGTTTATATTATCTCGAAATGTTGGAGGATTCGGTGGTATATAGTATTACACGCGAGAATCTTGACCTTTTATTTGCCCGATACCACAATATGGAAAAACTGGGAAGGCTTCTTTCTACAGAGATGCTTACACGGGTAGTCAATAAATTAAACGCCATCCAGTTTCAAACAGCCCGCGAGCGCTACGATTATATGCTTAATGAATATCCCGATATAGTTAACAGGGTAGCACTGGGGCACATTGCTTCCTACCTGGGAATGACCCAGGAAACCCTTAGCCGGATTCGTAAAGCAGAAATCCGGAAAAGATCCTGATTTATATTTTTTGATATAGGTCAAAAGAAACTGCCTTTTAAGTGAGGAGATTTGCAGTCTTAAAAAATAGCTGCAATGAAAATAAACTCACTGAAATTTAATCTCTTATTTATCCTACTTGCAGGCACGTTTTCCAATGTGTCTTTGGCACAGGAACCAGACCCCGTACTTGAAAACCTTATTAAAAAGGGTCTGGAGAAAAGTCATAGTATCAATATCAATCGGCTGGATACCGAACAGGCACGGGTAGACCAGAAACTTGCAAAATCTGTTTTTCTTCCCAAGGTTTCCTTAAGCGGCAGTTATACCCGCCTAAACGATGATATCTCCTTTGATGATGATACGCAACAGCTTTTAATGGCCACGCAAAAGCTGTTGATAAAAGAAGCCGCAGGTATTCCTTTTAACGCTGACTTTCCCGAAAACATTCCGCTGGAGGAAGTCAATAACCTCCAGGATAAAAATATTTTAAAATCTTCAGTAGATGTTGACTGGGTATTATTCAGCGGATTTGAGGCGACAAACGCCTTAAAAGCTGCCAGGCATAAAGAGGCCTCTTTACAATATTCAGGGATGGCCGAGAAAGACCGTATCATCCTTAAAATTATTGAAACTTACGATAGGCTGGCCCTGGTAAATGCTTCAGAAAAGGTGCTTTCGGCTTCCGAAGATTATTTGAAGGATCAGGAACATTTTGTAAGAAAAGCCATAGAAAACGGATTGGCTACTCCCATAAGTCGAAAAAAAATCGAATTAGCCCAGCAGCAATTGGCAGCCAGGCAACTGGAATATAAGCATAATAAAAGTCTTCTTATCGAGGTCTTACATCAGCAAACGGGAGAAGAAAAGGAAGTCCTACGCTCTCTCGACCCCAGCCTTTCAACAATGCTTACCAATGAAATTGCTCCTGAAAAAAGGAATGAAGTCAATGCTCTGGAAGAGGCAGAAAAAGCTTCAGAATATAAAGCTAAAATGGAGAAAAGCCATTTTATTCCGAAGGTGGCTATAAAAGGACATTACGAATTTTTAGAAGACGATTTATCTCTTTTAGATCCACAATGGTATGCTGCAATAGGGATAAAATGGAATCTTTTTGACGGGGGCCAGTCTCGTTTAAACAGTAAAAAGACAACACTCGAAGCCAGGAAATACCGGGAGCAGATCGAAGAGGCTGAAGAGATGATCGCATTGAGCATTGTCAAGGCAGAAAACGCTTATGAGGCTTCTCTTCAGAATTCACGCATCGCTGAAAAAGAAATCGAACTGGCCGATGCCACTTTAGATCTGGTAAACAAACAGCATAAAAATGATCTGGCTTCCATCACCGAAGTTCTGGATGCTCTTAAAGACCTGGAAAAGGCCAGATTTCAATTACAAGAATCTTATTTCAATCAGCGGCGGGCAGCCACCAAATTGCTTCACTCCAAAGGATTACTTAATTATTAAAACAAATAAAAAATGAAACCAGCATGCTGCTGGACCCAAATATGGCAACAAACAGGAACTTGATGATAAGCGTGTTCCTGATTTCCTAATTGGATTAAAATTATAAATATATGAGAACATTTAAAATTACAATTAGCCTTTTTAGTCTGTTAATACTGGCTTCCTGCAGTAATGAGCAGGAAATCACTTCTTACAGAGGAAAAGTGAAATTTGAAACCATCTCTGTTAGCAGTAAGCTGGCCGGACGCATTCATAAATTATATATAGCTGAAGGAGATGAGGTAAAGAAAGGCGATACTTTAGCCTTTCTTGATATTCCTGAGATAAGTGCGAAAATGATGCAGGCTGAGGGCGGGATAATGGCCGCTCGTGGGCAATACAATATGGCTAATGCCGGTGCCACCACCGAACAACTTATTCAAATAGACAGAAAGCTTGATGCTGCCAGGGCAGAATTGCAATTTGCAAACGAATCTTATTCACGGCTGGACAATATGTATAAGGATTCCCTGATTACTCGTCAGCAACTGGATGAGGTGAATATGAAACTTCAAATGGCCAGGTCCCAGGTTGCAGCCCTCGAAGCAAAACGCGAAGAAGCCGGGAAAAGTGCAAGAACTGAACAGCTGGACCAGGCCCGGGGCCAACTGGATCGCGCCCGTGGTGCCAAAGAAGAGGTGCTCACGGCCTCTCAGGAAATGTACCTTCTCGCACCTGCCGATATGACTATTGAAACTATTAGTCTTAAGGAAGGGGAGTTGCTAAGTCCCGGTTATGCATTGGTGAATGGTTATAAAAAGAACTCCGTTTATTTCAGGTTTACCGTTAATGAATCCAGGATTTATGATTTCGAGCAAGGCAGCGAACTGCTGATGATAAATCCATATACCAACGAAGAAATCACCGGCAGGATCGCTTATATAAAGCAACTGCCCAAATATGCAGAGATCACCAGCACGGCACCGATGTACGATCTGGCCGAATCTGTATATGAGCTTAAGGTCGTCCCGACTTCCAAGACCAGCGGGGAAACTTATTATTCCAATGCTACCATCCTGATCAAAGAATAAGCAGATGAAAGAATTTTTTAAATTATTGAGATGGGAATTTAAGCGTATTTTTTCCAATAGCGTACTTTGTGCGATTTTCTTTGGGGCTCCGGTCCTATACGGAATCTTATTTGGATACGTATACCAGCAGGCGAAAGTTGTTAATTTACCCATAGTGATTGTAGACCAGGATAATTCGCCGTTAACAGATAAGATCATCGATGCGTTTGAAGATAATGAAGGACTTCTGGTAAAAGACCGTCGTCATACTCCAGGCAATATTCTTGAAGAAATGCCGATGGAGCAATATGCAGCTGTGGTGACCCTACCTCCAGGTTTGGAGGCAGATATTCTTCAGAAAAGATATCCTGAAGTGAGGGTAGATCTTAATATGACCAATATTTTAAATGCTAATACAGCAAGCAATAATATTCAACAGGTATTAATGACTCTTAATGCAGGGATGGAAATTGAAGGTCTCAAAAAACAGGGAATGCCTCCGGCTGCTGCCGAAAAATCCTATGAGAGCTTTAAAATCAACTTCAATAAACTTTATAATTCTACCGGGAATTACCTTAGTTTTATGCTGCCGGGATTATTGGGAGCCATAATGCAACAGGTAATATTTCTTGCAATGGCATTGGTGTTTTCACGGGATTTTGAAGATGGATATTTCAGGCAATTGGTCAAAAAAGAAAAATCTTCATTATATCTTATAGGTTTAAAAGCCACTCCTTTTTTACTGTTCCTGCCTGTGATGTGGTTTTTTGTGAGTCGGCTTTTTGTTTTCTTCAATGTGGAAGCCGACATATTCAATATACCCATGTTGATTTTGGTGATTCTTTTAAGCCTTGCTTCTATGGGCGTGGGCATGTTGTTTTCTGTAGCCATTCCGAACCAGTTAAAAGCCACAGAATTGCTAATGGTGATCTCTACACCGGCTTTTGTGATTAGTGGATTTACCTGGCCAAGTCTTGCAATTCCGGGTTTTATTAACGGGATAGCACAGTCAATCCCCGTCACTCACTTTCTCACTGCTTTTAGAAAAGTGGCTTATTTGGGCGGTGATATTAGCCACGTTCTACCGGAAATAAAAATGCTTTTGCTCATAATTTTCATAAGTTTTATTGCAATGGCAGTGTTGCTGCAAATTAAAATAAGCAAAACAAGGAAGAGGCAGATTTAATTGTATCTATTTAAAGTCATTGGGCAACTGTCGCCATTTTCTTATATGGAGATATCCCGGTAATAATATTATTGGGCCGTCTTCAGTTAGAAAACAGGTAGGCTAGAAATAGTTTTAAGAAGTTTTTTTCCTGAGAAATATCATTCTTTTCGGTGCATTTATACACTAAGTTTATTAGAGATATTAACCTAAAACACATATAATGAGAATATTATTTTTATTGGCCTTTCTGTTTTTAGGCATCCAAACAGGGATTGCGCAAGACAGGGACCAGGACAAAGACCAGGATCGTGATCAAACACGATTGATGATGGTAGATGGAGACCTTTTACAAATAAGAGATCAGGATCAACAAAGGCTGCAGGA
>NZ_JBEPWD010000114.1:0-5460 GCF_041642575.1 Salegentibacter sp.
GTTTAAATTTTAAGGTTTAAAAATTAAAACGGACTAAGCAAGGCTATTATACCATCATTAATTCTATTACCCTTTTTAAACTCTTTTGAGATTCGGGTTCTAAAACTTCAATATACTGTAAATAGTGTTTTAATTGAGACTGGTTATATTTATTGGAATCAGTGATAAAATCAGTCATGTAGCCGTCACAAGCAGGTCTTGACACCGGTTTTTCTAAGAATTTAATGATGTCATGGTGCCGGGAATCTTTTATGATTTTTTCGTACAAACACTGGATTACTTTCTTGTCTCCCTCGAGGAGCTGAAAAAAATTTCTTTCGTTATAAAGCAGAATCCCGGTTATTTTATGGCCTTTATTATATTTATTTGTTTCGTTCATAATATCGTATACTCCTTGCTCTTGTAGGTCTATGTTCGCAGTACTGACGTAGGAAATGGCATATCTCATAATACATTGTTTTTAAAATTTAGCACAGAAATTTTTCCTTTTAAAGGATATTGTTTGGCAGTACAAATGAAGTTATTAAACATATTACGAATAAATAAGACACTGATATAAAACAACCTCACAATTAGCATAAGAATAACCTCATAGGGAAGAGTTTTGTGAATCCGGGGTGGTAGTTCTTTTATGGTCGGGGCTAATCGTTAATAACCTGTTAATTACTTAATCATAGGAAAATAAAATCAACTCATATTTTCTTTAATTTTAGTCATAGCTTTAAGTTACAGATTTATAGCTGGTAAGGCGAAGAGAATTGGGGAAAAGACGAGGAAAAAGCTTAGCCATTTTGAGAAGATTTAAACAGACCTGCTATACCTACTAGGCTGGTTATTGTTATAAGATTAATTATCCGGACAGCCTATTTAGAGTTAATTCTCGATAGATGTACCTCTATTGGAATTATACCTTAGAAATTTCCGGATTTAACTATAGCCCCAATGAAAAGTAGATTCGATTGTTTGGTAATTGCATCGCAGTATAGCGGTGCCAGAGAGGTCTTTGATCTTCTAAAACAGAATGTAAAAATCACTGCAGCTCCCGAGATCCTTCCGAATAAAGCCATCCTGGAATGTGAAACCTCTAAAGAAAATGAAAATTTAAGGATAGGTATAATTGAATTCGAAAGTCTGCAAGAAATTCAAAAAACCGATATAACCAGTTATTTATTGCCGCAAGCTAAGGTCTGTTTAATGCTTAGAAATCCTGTTTGGAGGAGTTTTGCTTCCTATCAGAAAAACAAGGAAGAGGGAAAAGAGCGTTCCAGTTTTATAGAAGCTGTAAAATGGGACAGTAGTCCACCGGAAGTTGGGCTTGGACCGCAAAACACCTGTTATATTAGTGCAGGAAAATATTCCGAAGGAATAAAATCATTATTGAAACAAACACAAGAGCATGATTTTCAAATCCTGCAGTATGAGGAACTGCGGCGTACACCTTTTAAAATATTGCTGGAACTACAAGAGAACCTTGGACTTCAATTCAGAGCTTCAAGAGAAGAAATCGCACTCAATTTAAGCAAGCAGAAAATGGCTGGAAGAAGATTAGGTATCTTCCGCTCTTTTCGTCGCAACCCCGCTGAACTCAATGAGGAAACAGCAAAATATATCTATTATACATATTTTAAAAGAGATATTGAAAAAGTGGAAGAACTGCTTTCAACCAGTTTTGCCTCATGGAAATTTGCCGAGAAAGCACTTGATGGTAGTTATATCTCTAAGCTTTGAAGGGCAGTTTATGAGGGAGTAAAATGGGTCTGGTTTTCCCTGATGAGCAAAAGGCCAGGATTTTCTAAATCCTAAGCTTTGGAGGATTTTGTAAGTTGATTTTTCTTTAACCCAACACAATTCTTTCTCCGTCCTTAGCGGCCGATTCATAGATCTTTTCAAGGATTACGATATCCCGTAAACCATCTTCACCCGGGACCAGAACCGGTTGGTCGTTTAAAATAGCCCGTGCATCATTATCCATTTGTACCGCTTGTTGGTTTTTTCCGAAAGGAGGTAAGATAGTGCCATCACTAGCTTTACCTTTTACCCCGCTGTAACTCTGAAAAGGCCTTAAATAATACCAGCCATTTTCACAATTTATTTCCAGATTATTCAGGCTTTCGCCAAAACTGGTCTTGCAATTGGCGGTAATCCCATCGGCGAATTCGAGTTTAAAACTGGTGGTTTCATCTACCTCTGTGAAGATCTCCGGGCGGTTTGTACTGTGAGTTGCGCTAACAGCAATTGGTTCCATTCCGGTGCTGTACCTGGCTGCATTTAAAGGGTACACACCCATATCATACATGGCTCCGCCACCCATTTCTTTTTTCAGTTTCCAGGGATTCATCGGCGAACCATAATAACCTGCCTCGGCTTCAAGACTTTTAATAGCACCAAAGGGTTTGGTCTCAGCCCATTTAATTATCTTTTGAGTGTTGGCCTCATGTTGCATGCGGTATCCAATAGAAAGTTTCACCTTATTTTCCTCACAGGCCTTAATTATGTTTCTGCATTCTTGTGCAGTACGCGCCATAGGTTTTTCACACCAGACATGTTTTCCGGCTTCGGCTGCTTTTATGGCATATTCTGCATGCATGCCGGTTGGCAGCACGATGTAGATCACATCGATCTCCTCATTATTGGTGATATCCGGCATAGTTTCATAATTGTAGACATTACTGTCTTTTATACCGTATTTTTTCTGCCATACGGGGATTTTTTCAGGACTTCCAGTCACAATTCCCCTTAATTCACAAAAGCTTGTTTCCTGAAGAGCCGGAGCCAGCTGACTAGTGCTATAATTACCCAAGCCTACTAAGGCGACGCCGAGTTTCTCTTTTTTCCTCTGAATTAAAAAATTTGGGAAGGGTAGGGAGGCGGCCACAAGGAACAGCCCGGATTGTTTGATGAAATGTCTACGGTTTGACATGGCAGTTAGTTTGAAACTTTAATTTATAAAAACCTGTCAAACCTACATTCGCGGAATGTGGTTTTTAACGAATATTTTATAGCTAATGAATTAAATCACAGCAGGCAATTAAAAAAAATAAATTAAAATTTTTATGAAAGGTTTAATTCCTGCAGTCGACTTAAGAAAATATTAACATTATTGTATCTTCGAAATAGGCTCCCTTTTTTGTGGCAATAGTTGTGGCATGCGCCTTGCAACCTTTCTTAAGGAAACGTGAAAGTGTTTTTTAACTTAAATCATTTTCGAAGGCTATCCAAATGAAAAAGGTAAAAATTATGAATACCAAATTAGCAGTTTCAGATTTGTCCTCCTGGTTATACAACAAGGGCCATTATGTTTTCTTTATTATTTCCACCTTACTTCTGTTGGCTTTTGTAATTTGGCTGCTCTCCATTTTTTCCTGATTTCCAATTTTTAAATAAAAACCAATTGTGGATTAATTCCACGATATCGGGGTAAAGTTTCTCTCATATTTATCTTTTTCTGAAAAAACCAGTCTGGCCGGGTATCGAAAAAGTCAATAATTTCTATCTTCGCCGGCTTGAAATTTAAATTTTTAGACCAAACTTTCTGTTAAGGCAATTATGCCAGTGTATAAACCACCAAAAAGATGATAAGAGCCCTACTTATTTTCACCAGCCTATTTCTGATTTATGGCCATATCCAGGCCCAGGAAAATTCTGAAACACTTGAAGAGGTTTTGATAACCGCAGGTAGAATAGACCTTTCTTTTTCCAAAAACTCCAGAACAATTCAGATTATTTCTTCCGAAGAAATAGAAAACAGCGGTGCAAATAATGTGGCCGATCTTCTTCAGCAGGTTACAGGGGTGGACATCCGAAGAAGAGGTACCGGTGGCTCCCAGGCAGATCTATATATTCGGGGTGGTAGTTTTGACCAGACTTTATTGCTTATCGATGGAATTAAAGTGGAAGATGCACAAACCGGGCATCACACTTTAAACCTGGCCCTACCGATAGAGGTTATTGAACGAATTGAAATAATAAAAGGGCCTGCTGCCAGAGTTTACGGGCAGAATGCTTTTACCGGTGCCGTGAATATCGTTACCAAAGATGCCGTGCAAAATGAAGTTTCAGTTGGTTTGGAAGCCGGCTCTTATGCCCAAAAGAATGCTTCGGTAACGGTGAGTAGTAACCTGGAGAAATCTGCGCATACCGTTAATTATACACGTCAACTTTCAGATGGTTATCGCTACAACACCGATTATGACAATCAGCAATATTTTATAAAAAGTAGATTCGAGACAGAATCTCTGCCTATTGAAATGATTGCTGCTTTTTCTGATAGGAAATTCGGGGCTAACGGCTTTTACGCTTCTCCTGAAGCCACTGATCAATACGAGGAAACGCAGGCGAGTTTGCTTGGATTTTCAACTCTACTTGAAAAAGGAAACTTAAGTTTGAAACCGCGGGTTTACTGGCGGAGGAATGAAGATGAATATATTTTTATACGGCAGGATCCATCTGTTTACAGGAACCTGCACATAAGCAACAAAGTTGGTGCTGAGGTTAATGCTTCATTTACCTCAAATCTAGGAGTTACCGGTTTTGGTGTAGATATGGCGAAAGTATTTCTTTCCAGTAATAACCTTGGGGACCGCGAACGTTTTATGACCACAGTATTTTTGGAACACCGGTTTACTTTGCTGAACGATCGCCTGGATATAACTCCGGGGATAGCCGTGAATTATTTTTCAGATTTTAAGTTTCATGCTTTTCCGGGGGTTGATTTAGGTTACCAGCTGGCCGAAAAGTGGAGAGCTTATGGAAACCTGGGTTACACTTACAGAATCCCTACCTATACCGATCTTTATTATTCATCGCCCAATACTATTGGCAATGAGAATCTTGAACCCGAGGAAGCCATTTCAGAAGAAATTGGTTTGAAGTATTTGTCTTCTCAGTTACAGTTTTCTGTAGCGCTATTTAATCGTGATTCCAGAAACCTTATAGATTATGTAAAAGAGAATGAGGATGACCTCTGGCAGGCAGCTAATGTCCAGGATGTAAATACAAAAGGCTTGGAGGCTAATCTTTCCTATGGATATACCATTAATGATCATAGGCAGAAGCTTGATCTTGGATATACCTATCTAAAAGACGATGTAAAAGATCCCGGTATCGATTTTTCTCAGTATTCCATAAATTCCCTCAAGCATCATTTTACGGCTGCTTATACTTCTCAGTTTATAAAAAATCTGAATCACAGCCTTATTTATAGATATGCTGAACGTACTTCCGGGGAGTCCTATGGAATTGTAGATGCTAATATCACCTTGAATCTGGATGGGTTTGAGATCTACGCCATTGCCAATAATATTTTCAACACGGAATATACTGAAACCAATCTTGTTCCCATGCCTAAAGGCAATGTGCTTTTTGGAGTCAGGTTTAATTTTAATTAGGTATAGCTCTTTAAAGTAATAAACCTACAGCTCCTGGGAGATTATAGGAGGGGAAGATTTGGGTTTGGTCGTA
>NZ_JBEPWD010000115.1:0-5352 GCF_041642575.1 Salegentibacter sp.
TAAACCACCTCCCAGTTTCCGGGAACGATCAGGTCAAAATCCATGTTTTTGATGATATCTGGAAAAATAGCTCCTTCTGAGAGGGCGGCATATCCGCTTCCCTGAATAAGATCTCCTCCGTCTACAATTACTGTATTTCCGGGATTTTTTGCTTTTTCTTCTTTAAAGAGCGTCTGGATATGGGCTAACCCACCGCGATCTCTAAAGATAATGCTGTCATCTTCCCAGAATAATTCCGGGTGTGGATCCAGCTGCCCGTGAATATCGGCGGTTTGCAGTATGGTAATCTTTGTGGTATCTGCAGATTTTTGGCCATCCTTCTCGCTATTGGAACCGGAAATACTGTTGCAGGAGGTTAAAAGCCCCAAACTCAATATTCCCATTCCGAATAGCGTTGTACTTAATTTTATTCTCATTGTATAGTTTTTAGTGATTGTTTTTTATTACAGTCCAAGGCTATAGAAGCCTTTCTTCTGAAGTTGCAGGTTGTGGAGGATGCCGTTCTCTACGGTAGTCATCTCCTCTGGAATCTCATTGCGATCTACCTCGAATTTATTCAGTGAGAAGCCACAGGCAACCAGTTCTACTCCTAATTGTTCAGCTTGCTCCACAAAAGGATCCATCTTTGATTTATTGGTAAGCTGGGAAATATCCTTTCCGCAAACGATCACCTGGAACTCTCCAAAGTGGTCCCCGTCCTCTTCGGCAAGGGCTTCGGCTGTTAACAGGATAGGTTTTAACTGGTCTACTTTTTTTGTAAGCACCACGTAGTTCTTATCATGATCGTGGTTTGGTTGTTCCTGTGCAGATACTTGTGTGCTGAATAATACAAGGAACATTGCGATACTGCTTAATACTAGATTCTTCATTTTGATATTGATTTTATACGCTTATGCGTATGGTTATTAAATTTTTTCGACTTTGCTAAAATCGTTGAATATGAAAAATATGAGACCGCCCATAATGGCGATATTTTTAAAGAGTGGTCCCAGGGTGTTGATCTGACCTACCTGCACGGTGAGGGTGATAGGTAGGAGAACAAGGATAAGGATAATCGCCGCATAGCGGGTTTTAAAACCGATTAACAGCGCAAATCCTGCTATTAACATTGCCACTCCTGAGATTATTACCAGTAATTCGGGATTACCGAAAAAATAGGCGAGCCCTTTAAAAGTGGCCTGGTCTATCCTGTTAACTGTTTTTTCAATGTTCAGGAGGTGATTAAAACTTGCCACCAGGAATATACCGCTAAGCAAAACCCTGAATATCTGGACCGATCTTCGGTTCACTAATATTTTAGTTGTCATTCTGTATTAAAGTTATGAAAGTAATTTTATTTTTTTGCCCATCAGAAGTGTTATTCCGCGGGAATTAGAATAAGTTTAAGCGATCAGAACTTTTGGTGGGGGATAGAATTTGTCGGGGTAGGCAGATATAACCGGAGTGTTCCGGTAGTTGATATGTTGAAAGTTAGGCTCAGAATGGGATTCGGGCCTGTTATTTTCTGAAAAATGAAAAGGAGCATTACAAATAGCATCGGTGTTTAGCACCAGCACATTTGATGCCTGCTCTAAATCGTCCGGTATGTTTTCTTCAGAAGAACCCAGGGGATTGTTTTCACAATAGGTATTCACCCAGGCGATATTTTCGCTCTCAAGGATACTGCCAAGAAATTTGGAATCCAGCATCAGGAACTTTCCGAAAAAGATCAGGACAAAGAAAACGGCTATGTAGGGTTTAATTTTCATCAATCAGCTGCCAAATATAAATGATGAGGTCGAGACATGATGTGACTAATGTTACATAAGCCTTGTAACCCTTGTTACTGTTATTGATCTTAATTTTTAGTTTTTTCGCGAAACCATTCCGGAAAAAACTTTAAAACTATATGAATTACCTAAAATGGCCCCTGGCCCTGATCTTATTATTTCTCAACTTATCTGTTTACTCCCAGGAGGAGCATGATGATGAATCGCAGGAACCGGAGCGATTAAGAGATATTTTCGAAGAGTCTCACCTTCACGGTCACATCAGAAATTACTTTATGAATACCATAAACAGGGAAGACCTTAAAGACTATTATACCAATGCTACCGGTGGCGCGATCGGTTTCACAACCGGAAACTATAAAGGCTTTGAAGTGGGGGTGAAAGGGATCTTTACTTATAAAACTTTTGGGAATAACCTGGGAATGGAAGATCCTATTGCGGGTAAAAATGCCAGATACGAATATGAACTCTATGATGTGCTCAACAAAGGAAATTTCAATGATCTGGACCGCCTGGAAGAATTATTTATCAGGTACAGATTTGGGGATTCTTACCTCACATACGGAAAGATAGAAACCGAATACACTCCCTTGCTCAATCACAGCGATGGTCGTATGAAACCTTTTGCACATCGTGGGGCCTGGGCACATCTGAATTTCGGCAGGCCGCATCAGTTCAATCTGGGGTGGTTAAATGGGATGTCTCCCCGGGCTACCACAGAATGGTTCGATTTTGAGGAAGGCATTGGTCTTTTTTACAACGGATTTCAACCCGACGGGCAGGAAGCTCACTACCATGAGCATTACACTTCCGCTGGAATGGGAATTTTCAATTACAGATACCGAAGAGATAATTTCACTTTTAAAGTATACGATTATTACCTGGATAAGGTCATGAATACCTTATGGACCCAGGTGGACTATGATTTCAGTAATTTTACATTAGGAATTCAATATCTGTATCAGTCGCCGTTTTCTTATAATGACGAGTTGGATTATGAAAACCGCTATATACAACCTGATGAAAACGGGCAGGTATTAAGTTCACAATTAAGCTGGCAGGAATCCCGGTTAAGACTTGCCCTGGCTTATACCCATGCTTTTGATTCCGGCAGGTTTTTGTTTCCGAAGGAACTGGGAAGGGACCATTTCTTTACTTCTATCTCTCGTTCACGTCTTGAAGGAATGGGTGATGTAGACATAGTTGCTTTAAAGGGTGAATATTCATTTTTGGAGCCCAATCTTCATCTTGGTATAGAGATGCAGCAGATAATAGGTGCGCAACCGGGTGATTATCAATTCAACAAATATAATGTAGATGAATCTTTCCAGGTGAATACACACCTTCGTTATAATGTAGGGGGATTCCTGGATGGATTAAGCTTTGACCTTTTGTGGGTCTACAGGGAAAACCGGAATCACCAGGACGCGGAAAGTATCTTCAATAAAAGTAACTTCAATCAGATCAATTTCGTTACAAATTTCTATTTTTAAGCAAAACGATCTAAATAGAAAATATAAAAACAGGGACTGAAATAAAAACCGGAAGCGGTTTTGGTTACAGTGATAATAAGGAGGTTAAAACACCGGGCTGGTTCAATGGTTAAAAATAGGTTAATATTAACCCAGCGATAACCCAGACTAAAGGAATCCTTGATTTATTTTGTAACTTACAGTAGGTCAGCCATTGTAACAAAGGTTACTGCTTAGGCCCTGTGATTTATATATTTTTGCCACTGAAATTTAAAAATCTGGTTGGAGAAGTACCTGAACATTATAGAGAATTCCTTTACAGGATATTTTAATTACCTGGTAGAGGAAATTAGCAATCCGGGCTGGACAAATTATTTTTACTGGCTCTTGTTGTTGTCCCTGATGGTATGGGTGCTGGAAATTTTTATTCCCTGGAGGAAAAACCAAAAGGTTTTTCGAAAAGGCTTCTGGCTGGATACGTTCTATATCATATTTAATTTTTTCCTGTTTTCCCTGGTGGGTTACAATGCGATTTCGAATGTTGCGGTGGAGTTGTTCAACGATTTTCTCTCGCTCTTCGGAATAACCAATATTGTAGCTATAGAGGTACAGAGTTTCCCGGTTTGGGCGCAATTGTTAATCATGTTCATAGTCGCTGATTTTATTCAGTGGAATGTTCATCGGCAATTGCACAAGCGCTCCTGGCTGTGGGAATTCCATAAGATCCATCACAGCGTTAAGGAAATGGGTTTTGCGGCACAGTTCAGGTTCCATTTTATGGAAACCATAGTTTATAAAACCGTGCAGTATATCCCCCTTGCGATGATTGGTTTTGGAATACAGGAATTCTTTGTGGTTCATATGTTCGCCGTTTTGGTTGGGCATCTTAACCACGCGAATGTGGGCTGGAGCTATGGTATTTTCGGGTATATTTTTAACAACCCTAAAATGCATATCTGGCATCATTCAAAAGCACTTCCCGAGGCGCACCCTCACGGAATGAATTTCGGGCTTAGCCTGAGCATTTGGGATTATTTGTTCGGTACGGCTTATGTGCCACAGGAAGGAAGAGATATTGAGCTTGGTTTTGAAGGAGATGATGATTTCCCTGAGGGGTTTAAAGATCAGATGCTCTTTCCATTTAAAAAGAAGTAATAACAATCACTAAATACTAATTAAAAAACGAGTAAGATGAAAATAAAACAATTCAAAGACGAGCCTCTGGCGCATTATTCTTATGCATTAGTAAGTAACGGAGAAATGGCTTTGGTAGATCCTAGCCGTAATCCAATGCCTTACTATAAGTATGCTGAAGAGAATAATGCAAAGATCGTAGCGGTTTTCGAAACTCACCCTCACGCCGATTTCGTGAGTAGCCACCTGCAAATCCATGAGGAAACAGGAGCTACCGTTTATATTAGCGAGATGGTTGGAGTAAGTTATCCGCATACCGGGTTCGAAGAGGGGCAGAGCGTAAAAATTGGGGGTGCCACTGTAAAAGCATTACACACTCCTGGTCACTCTCCGGACGGGTTGACTTATATCGCTGAAGAAAATGGCGAAACTGCTATGTTCAGTGGAGATACCCTGTTCATCGGAGATGTTGGTAGACCAGACCTTCGTGAGAAAGCTGGGAACATGACCGCTAAAAGAGTAGAACTTGCCAAGTCAATGTATAAGACCATGCAAACAAAGTTCAACGACCTTCCGGATGATACTGTTGTATATCCTGCACACGGTGCCGGGTCACTTTGCGGTAAGAACATGAGCGATGCTTCTTCAAGTACTTTAGGAAACGAGCGCCAGGGAAACTGGGCTTTCCGTGACCAGACTGAAGAGGAATTTGTAGAAGAGATCCTAAAAGATCAGCCGTTCATTCCTGCTTACTTCGGATTTAACGTAGACGTTAATCGAAAAGGAGCGATGAGCGTTCAGAAGGCCAAATACAGCGTTCCGGTTAAACTACTGGTAGAAAGTCTTGATAACGATGCCGTAGTAGTAGACAGCCGTGGTCGTGAGAACTACAGAAAAGGTCACCTTCCAAACACTATCAACATAATGGGAGTAACAGAAGAGGACAAGCTGGAAACCTGGTTAGGTGCCATTATCGC
>NZ_JBEPWD010000116.1:0-5235 GCF_041642575.1 Salegentibacter sp.
TATCAAGATCAGGGAATTTGTCTCACACAACAAGGAAAGCCTTGGCAAGATTACTACCGCCTTTTTTTCTGTAAACCTGGTGGCCCGCAAAGAGGACAAGAATTCCCCCGAGACCAATCCCTACCTGGTCAAATTCTTAAAGGAAGTTGACTGGAAACCAGATCTGCCGGCTGTATTCGCGGGTAAACTGGATTATAAAGCTTATTCCTTCTTAGACAGGCTCATGATAAAACTCATTATGAAATTCACCCACGGTCCCACAAGATCAGATATTGCCATAGAGTACACGGACTGGGGAAGAGTAAGAAGTTTTGGCGAACTGGTTCTCAGGAAATTGAATAGAGATTTCAGCTAGGAATAAGGTTGCTGTCTGTTGAAGTTTTTCTATTGAAAAACACTCTTCAAAAGTGCCACTATAAAAAGCTGCAGAAAAGAATTTTAATCTTATTTTTACTGCTGAATAAAAAAGGGTGATTAGCTCAGTTGGTTCAGAGCACTACCTTGACAGGGTAGGGGTCACTGGTTCGAATCCAGTATCACTCACTTAAAAACTTAAAAGCCTCATAGACATTGCGTTTGTGGGGTTTTTTTAGTTTCAGGGAAGTACTTTATAAAGTTTAGTAATAATTTGTGTAATGTTTAAGCTGTTGTTATACAGAAACTTATGTTGATGAAAAGAATTATTTGTATTTTTATAATAGGTAAGCATAATTTTAAGCAGATTTATTAATGAAAAGACTTGGTTTAATACTGCTAATTATGATTCCGGTGTTAGGATTTTCACAAAGTAGTGATTTGGGGAATTGGTTTGTCTATATAGGAAATAAAAAAATCGACGATAAGATAAACTGGCATCATGAAGCTCAATATCGAAATTACAATGCAATTGGAGATTTAGAACAATTACTTCTAAGAACAGGTATTGGATATGACCTTACAGAAAATAACAATAACTTACTTCTGGGTTATGGTTATGTATTAAGTCAGAACTATGTGAATAATACAGATGAAAAAGCAAGTATTAATGAGCACCGGATTTATCAGCAATTTGTTAATAAACAAAGTTTTGGAAGAGTAAATTTCCAGCATCGTTATCGATTTGAACAGCGATTTATTGAAGAAGAAGATCTTAAGTTGCGATTTAGATATTTTCTTGGGTTAAATATTGCCTTAAACAAAAAACAATTTGAAGCCCAAACAATCTATTTTTCAGGGTATAATGAAATATTCTTAAACTCTGAAAAGGATGTGTTCGATAGAAATCGGTTGTTTGGAGGATTAGGTTATATGCTAAATAAAAATACCCGTTTTGAGGTAGGTTATATGAATCAGTTTCTCAACAATGGAAATAGAGATCAAATAAATTTAGTTGCTTTCTTTAACTTTTAAATAAAAACATATGAACTGGAAATTTAAACTTTTGGTATTGTCAGCAGTAATTTTGTCTTTAACAGCTTGTAATCAGGAAAAAAAGACTAATGAAGAAAGTGAAAACATTCAAGTAAATGATTCTGTTTCAGTATCTTCAGGAGACGTGTTAACTAAAGAAGAGCAGGAAGCCTTAACACCTGATGAAGTAATAGAACTTCTAAAAGAGGGGAATAATAGATTTATTAACGATGATATGACTGTTAGAAACCATACAGAACAAATAAGGAAAAGCGCAAAAGCTCAATATCCAAAAGCTATTGTCTTGTCGTGTGTAGACAGTAGAGTTCCTGTTGAAGACGTTTTTGATTTAGGTATTGGGGATCTATTTGTTGCCCGGGTTGCTGGTAATTTTGTGAATGAAGATATTTTAGGAAGTATGGAATTTGCTTGTAAAGTGTCTGGATCTAAACTGGTTTTGGTAATGGGTCACGAACATTGTGGGGCCATTAAAGCAGCGGTAGATGACGTGAAATTGGGTAACATAACCCCTATGCTTCAAAATATAAGACCAGCAGTTGAAGGTGTGAAATATGAAGGTGAGAGAAGTTCTGAAAATCAAGAATTCGTGCATATGGTAGCTGAACGCAATGTGCTGGATAATATAGACGAAATCAGAGATAACAGTCCTATTTTAAAAGAAATGGAAGATAACGGAGAAATTAAAATAGTAGGGGCTGTATACGATATGGACAATGGAAAAGTTGATTGGTTAGAATAAAACTTTGCCCAAATAGTATATGCAGTTAAACTCCTTAAAGGCTTGCATTGCGCATATACCTTCATACTGCCTTTTTAACATATCTCATTAAAGTGTAATTTTGGAATTCTGAGAAACACTTCCACCGCTTGTCCTTATACCTGGTCCTTGGATTCAAGATGAAAAAAATAGTAAACCTAATAATCTGGCTTTTAAGTTTAACTTCCTTAAGTCAGGAATTATCAGTGGTGGAAATCCAGGCTGAGGTTGAAAAAATAAATTCTGAATCGGAGTTAGTTCATTACACATTTGACACAGACAAAATCTACAATCAAACAACTGAAGCTGGTGGAACATTTGATGTTTGGGTGAATAATCAAAAAATTAGGAAAATATCTCAAAAAATCTTTCTCTCAAACGGACAATTTATTACCACTATTTATCTTAAAAATAATCAACCAATTTTAATTCTGGAATTAGAAAAACATTTTCAGTGGAACGATGATAACAGTGGTTTGGATTATGAAAAAGAATTGGAAACCAATTATTCAGAATTAATTTATGCCTATAACTGGGACAAAGATCCCATAAAAGTTGTATCAAAAGGGAATAGTTTACGAAATGAAACAGTCTGTGGGTTAAGTGATTATTGGGGATTACTGCAGACTGCCATGAAAATAATACCCTGAAAAATCCTTTGTGATGTTATTTTTTAGATTTTCTAATCTATAACTTCAATTTCAGTAAAAAAGAAAAAATTTCAAGTCGGCGATTCAGCTTTTTAAACTTGTGTTCTTTAAGGTTCAGGAATAGATATCCCTAAATTTCCCCTTAGAAATTTCATAATCTCTTGTTCCACGCTTTTAATATCCTGGGATTTGATATCGCTACCGATAAAGTGCGTCTTAGGGGTGCTAAGCGCTACAAGTTTTTTTAAGGAATCTGCTGTTGAAAAGGCCTCGTGAACTTCCGGGAAAAGGCTCACCTCTACATGCGCGTCTTTTTCAAAGTAATTCTCTTTGTAGTAAAGCGTCAGAATCGGGCAATTTACCTTGGAGAAAGTTTCCGGGTTCATTGTAGATCCTATTAATATTTGCAAATCTACCAGTGCTTTAGAGGGGTAAATCGTGTCCCAATACTTTTCTGCGATTTCCTGTTCGTGTTCAATTATTTTATGGTCCCCAAAGGAAACCAGGTGAGCAAGTTCGTAACCCCAGGGAGAATTCAGCAAAAAAGAGCCGGTTTGATCATCTTTCACGTTGGGTGCCAGGTTGATTAGCGCATGAACCATGTTGGGGTATTCTGCCGCCAGTTTTATAGCCAGACTGCCTCCGGTAGAGGTACTCATGATAATGACCTTTTTCCCAATCCTGTTTCCTATTTCTAATGCTTCTTTTGCGGAATTCCATGCGGTTTCGGGCGTAAAATCTTTGAGTGCCACCTCGGGTCTCATTCCATGTCCTGCCCAACGTGCCAGATAAATATTAGCATTCAGGCTATCTGCAATATTCACGTTCACTGGATGGGCATCCCGGTAACTGCCTGCGAATCCGTGCAGGTACACAATACTGTATTCGGTAACCTGAGGCGAACTATCCTGCCACTTGATCCTGGCCTGATTATCTTCTCTTAGTGCTTGTCTTGCCTCCGTCCGTTTAACGTGGTTTTCCAGGGCTTCCAAATTAGAAGAAGAAGGTATTTCCGGTAATTCCGTTCTGTAAATTGGATTGATGGGTTTGGGTCCCAAAAAGTAGGAGACCACCAAAACCAGAAGTAAAACTAAAAGAACCCAGTATCTCTTTTTCATTCTTAGGAAATCAAGCTGAATATTTTCGGCCTCTAAATTAAACTTTTGATAACAGGAAATTTCTTTGGCCTCGTTATTTAAACATAGTTTCTGCTATTAACAATAGCCTGAAATCCAAATTCACTCCCCAATCAAACCAAACCGGTAAAAAGTTTTCAGGCGTGCTATCCGGTTCTTGGAGAGATATTCAAAGAATTTATTTTGAGCATTGATGTAACTCATCTGCCTGGAGTTCACCATAAAAAGGGAACTTTCCCCGGCCATAAACATACGTCGTTCACCTTCCAGCAGTCTCCTGGTATTTTCTACCGTTTCCCGGTAGATCTCCAGTTGTTCGTTACTGGTCTGCCATTCGTTTAGGGCGGCCCTGGCTTTATACTTCAGGTTGGCGCGATAATTTTCCAGATCCAGCCTGGCATCGGCCACTTTAAGATTTGCTAATTTTACTTTTCCCCGTTCTTTTCTTAAAAAAAGCGGCATTTCAAATTCAAGCCCAAAATTGTAGTTGTTCATAGAATATTCGGCGGTGGGGACCTCATCTATGGTTTCGGTTAACACATTGTATTTTAAGTTAAGCTCCGGTTTTAATTGTTCCCTGCTCCAGCGGCGGTCTATTTCCAGCTGATCTACTTTAAAGCCGCTGCGGCGCAGCTCAGGGTGTTGCTCAATGAGGTCTTCAGTTTCTCCAATAAATTGTTCGTCAATGGGCACTCCTGTAGCCTCCTGGTAGGCCGGGATCGTACCTTGGGCTATTTCCAACGGGGTAACTCCTTCAAGCCAAAGAAATACCGAAATTTGTTCTGAGGCATTTTCAAACTCCAGCCGGGCTTCGTTATAGCTTATGCGGTTGTTCTGTACCTGTATTCTTGCTTCCGTGGTGTCTATGGCTGCAACCTCTCCGGCCAGGCTGCTTCGGCGCACGCCCTCATAACGTTCTTCAGCGATCTCGATGGCTTCTTCATAAGTCTGCATCACCGAATAACTTTCAAACCATTTCCAATAAGCCCTGCCTGCTTCATAGATGAGTTCGCTAAGCATCAGCTCACGTTCCATTTGAGTCATTTTCCGAAATAACTGTGCTTTTCTGAGTTCGGCCCGTCTTTCATCGATGAATAGGCCTTCTCCCAGTGAAACTGAAATTCCGCCATACCAGAGTCCGTCGGCAGGAGTTACATTCTGTGGGTTGAGATAAGCACCTTCGTTGAGGTCGTAACCACCCTGCAGTTCTATTCCAAACCAGGTTGGGATCTTTAATCCGCTTTCAATGATGCTGTAATATTCGGTACCTTTAAAATTCTTC
>NZ_JBEPWD010000117.1:0-5105 GCF_041642575.1 Salegentibacter sp.
TTAAACAGGGAGCATTTGAACACCGTATTAACGACACTTGAAAATAATGTAAAGGAAGTTGAATTCTTCACTTTTCTAAAAGAAACTGAAGAGGAGCAGCCAGCCAGGGAACATCTTTTAAAAATACAAACCGAATACAAAAGTTTTAAGCCTGAAATTCAGATATACCGGGGAAATGATGCTACCTCTGCCTTAAGGGAGAAAATGAAGCAAAGCCATAATTCATTCTTAGTGCTTCAACAGGGATCCCGCACGCTTACCGATAAGCTTTTCAGAAAATTTACGATTAATGAACTGATATACCGGGCGCAAACTCCTTTGCTTGTGTTATCAAAATGATCTGTAACGACAAAAAATAAGGTACGGGAGTTGCTTTCTTTTGGATTTAAAAAAATGAATATATTACGCTCACACCAAATGGCAGGGGCAAAGTTTTATCACGCTTTTCTGACGCCGGAAACAGAAAATCGATAACACAATCAATTGAATATGAATTTATTATCTTGTGTTGATGTTTTGTAAACCATAAATAGGATTATTATGACCTGATGGATTTTATTTGGGCTGGCAATAAGCTTTTACGTGTTAATTATCGCAGGGGCCATTACAAATAAAAAGTAGTAAATTCATAGACTATTTATAATTAGGGACAGGGAAATTGAAACTTTTTCAATTAATAAAAACCTTCTGAATTATGAACAAGACTAAACTTTCAGAAAAAGAAAAAGACGAATTCCTAAAAACCCTGAAACAGCGTTTCGAGGCTCACCCCGAGCGTCATAAAGGAATTAAGTGGACTTCCGTAGAAAACCGACTTAAAGAAGCTCATGATGAGAAACTCAGTTCATTATACCAGATGGATGGACCTGGCTGATGAAATGGGTGTGGAAATACTTTCCAGATACCAATACCGGCAACTACAACAATTCGGAGATTTTGATACCAAAACCTCCAGCTGGGTAAATACCCCTGAAAACATCAGGGAACTGGGTGGAGCCCTTTTCTGTGACAAACGATATGACACCGTTTTCCTTTACCATAATGGCGCAGAATCCTATTACGCCTCACGAGGCTTCAGAGCTTCGCTAAAAGTCTGAAAAATGGCGATAAAATCAGTTAAACTGGGAACCTACAACTAAACAGACCAACCTATTTCCCTTTAATGGTCACTTCTCCCATATTCTCAGGAAGTTTAAGTTCCCCGAGCTCCTTGAATTTCTCAACCGTAAATTCATTTAACTGAATATCTTTCTTCTCGGTGTTTTTCCCCTTTCCTAATTCATCGTATCGATGAAGACCGTTAAGCATTCCGGTGTGGGTCACAATGTTATA
The DNA here is from genome assembly GCF_041642575.1 of Salegentibacter sp. Taxonomy (NCBI): domain Bacteria; kingdom Pseudomonadati; phylum Bacteroidota; class Flavobacteriia; order Flavobacteriales; family Flavobacteriaceae; genus Salegentibacter; species Salegentibacter sp. The sequence goes on from NZ_JBEPWD010000117.1 coordinate 1,333, forward strand.
TTCTTTCTCCGGCAGTAACTCCTCCCCGTTCACTTTCACGTTGCTGATGCGATTACCTAAAGGTTTAGCATAGTCCAGGGTGTAACTCACTCCGCTGCTTTGCAACAAACCTCCCACCACTTCATATTTATCCAGAGGCTTCTGGTTCGCGGCAGTTTGCTCCAGGGTAGCTTTTACCTGTTCACCTGTAAGACTAAGGGTGGCCACTTTGGGAGAATGAGGAATGAGTCGATACAACTGCTCGCGGGTAACTTCTCCGTGTAAGGAAACTCCGTAGCCAACTCCGGGTTGAAAAGAAATATCAGCATCATATTCCTTACGTAACAAGTTCCCCACAAGCTTTTCAAAAGCACTCTCACTTTTATACTGCCTGTCTATCACATCGATAGCTGTAGCGATCTTTTCTTCCAGATGTTCCCGGTGGGGTTCGCGAAAACGAGTGATTAGGGCCTCCATCTCAGGATCCTTTTCATAATCGCTTAGCCATAGAAAGTGATTTTGTGCCTCTACCCCTGTGAGTTCCTTGCCGGTAATATTCAGACTTATCTCACCCAGGGTGGCCGCATCGGCCATTGCCTGTACCATATAGGTGTTATTGATCTTTTCAGGTTTTGCGATCACATCATGACTGTGTCCCCCAATAATAAGATCGATATCACTGAATTCCTCTGCGGTAAGCCTGTCAATAGCAGTACCCTGGTGGGAAAGCAGCACAATGATATCGGCATTTTGCTTAAGTTCCGGCAAATATTCTTTTATCACTTCATTCCCCCTGCGGAATTCCAGATCTTTCATATTATCCCGGTTCCCGGTAAGATGGGTGTTGTGATAACCAAGGGAAAGTATGGCGATTTTAACCCCCTGAAATTCCTTGATAATATAAGGATTATCAAAGATGCTTTTCCCGGTTCGCTTGTCTGTGATATTTGCTCCTCCAAAAGGAAATCCCGCGAGCTTCATAAGTTCTTCCGTGCGCTCCCTTCCGTAGTCGAAATCATGATTCCCCAGGGCCATATAATCGTATTCCAATTGTTTCATCATTTGGATCACCGCTTCTCCCTCGGTTAAATTCCCTAAAAGATCATCGCTAAAGGTGTCGCCTGAATCAAACAGAAGCACGTTTTCCTTTCCCCTGGAATTCCTTATTTCCTTTACGGCAGTAGCCAAAACCGCAAACCCACCTATTTCGGCCTCTTTTTCAAAATTTATAAGCGTATCTCTCCCCGGGTCTCCGGTTTGAGAAGTCGCACTACCGGTAGTGGTCTTAAAAGGCATATAGTTCCCATGGATATCATTAGTATGCAAAATACTTATGGTCTGGGATTTAGGATTAGTCCCATTTGATTCGGAAAGGTTTCCGGAACCACAGGCCGTAAACAGTGTTAGGATCATTGTGATATTTAATATCTTAAATCTATCCATCGCTCTAATTTTTAAGCAAGATATAACGCGATCAGATAATCCCGAACAGCCTTAACATATCTTAACCCAAACCTCTAAACATTTTTAGAAAATTTAGTCGTCAGACTCAACCCGGGAGTTCCCAATCGAAAACCTATAACCGGGAACCGATTCTAAAGAATATAATCCGTACTCACAAAGTTGGATTCTTTACCGGAAACAAGCTCCTGTAGTATTTTGTTATTATACTCGTTGTCCTTGGATGCCACAAAGGTTCTTATTGAGAAAGATCGCAGAGCATCGTGCACGCTCAGGGTACCCACTGCCGAATCTTTCCTTCCGGTGAACGGGAATACATCTGGTCCTCGCTGGCAGGCCGAATTTAGATTAACACGGCAAACCAGGTTTACCATAGTATCGATTAGTGGTGCAAGCTGATGTACATCCTTTCCGAAGAGGCTGACCTGCTGTCCGTAATTGGAATCGGCTATCTCGTTAAGCAAATCCTCTATAGAAGTAAAAGATTTTACCGGAATCACGGGCCCAAACTGTTCTTCCTGATACACCCGCATCTCCTCGGTCACCGGGTAAAGCACTGCCGGGAAGATATAGTTGTCTATTACCTTACCTCCTTTTTCATTCAGGATCTTTGCTCCTTTTTCCTTGGCGTCTTCTATTAATTCGGTGATATATTTGGGTTTATCCGGTTCTGGCAGAGGTGTTAGCTTTACCCCATCATCCCAGGGATTTCCGAATTTCAACTGGTCTACCCTTTCAGCAAAACGCTTATTGAATTCCTCTCTTATATCTTCGTGAACATAGATGATCTTCAAGGCGGTACAACGTTGCCCGTTAAAGGATAATGTCCCTGAAAGGCATTCTTCAATGGTGTGGTCCAGATCAGCATCGGGCAATATGATCGCAGGGTTTTTAGCCTCGAGTCCAAGCACCAGTCTCAACCTGTTCTTATGCGGATGCTGGTCTTGCAAGGCAATGGCCGATTTGCTGTTGCCAATTAATGCCAGCACATCTATCCTCCCCGTTTTCATAATGGGTGCTGCCACTTCTCTTCCCCGGCCGTAAATGATATTTACCACGCCTTTCGGAAAACTTTCCTGAAAAGCCTTCAGCAAAGGAGATAATAATAGTACCCCGTGCTTGGCAGGTTTAAAGATCACCGTATTTCCCATAATAAGTGCAGGAATTAGCAAAGCGAAAGTTTCATTTAAAGGATAGTTATAGGGACCTAAACATAGAACCACTCCCAATGGTCCCCGCCTAATATGTGCATGCACATTATCCCGCTTCTGAAAATTAGCACTGTCGCGATCCAGCTGCTTATAATCTTCTATCGTGTCGTATATATATTCCACCGTCCTGTCGAATTCCTTTTCAGAATCTGGCAGAGATTTTCCTATTTCCCACATCAGGAATTTCACCACGGTCTCCCGTTCTTTTTCCATAAGCTTAACGAATTTCGTCATGCTCTTAACCCGCTCGGCAACCTTTGCGGTAGGCCATTCTCCTTTGCCTTTATCGTAAGCATTGCATGCGTGCTCCAACACTTCAAGGGCAGTAGCCTCATCCATATGCGGCACCGTGCCTAAACGGGTTTTACTGTAGCTTTCAGAAGAAGAGATAGTAGAATAAACCTCATCTTTCTTTCCTTCCCATTTAATTAATTCTCCGTTTGCCAGGTAAGTGTCCTGATGAATCGGTTCGACTTGATAAGATTTTTGATTACTCATAATTTAGATTCTGGTTTCATTAAAAAAGAATTTTAAAGCTAAGAAGTTTTAAACCAATACAGACTTAGTCCCGCGGCTTTCACATAATTTTATGACGCAAGAGAAAACATAAGCAGCATTTCTCAAAAAATAAGCAGAAAATTCAACCAGCCCGAATATTTTAATAGACAGGTGCTACGGAATAAGCCAGTAGCCTATCCCTACTGAAAAATAAAAAACATCATCCAAAGTTTCTTCATACACGGCATCCGGGGTAATGATCCTGCTCTCCCCCTGCGGAAATGCCAGATGAGGTCTGAAAGAAAAAATAAAATGATTATGATAGTAATACACAGGGAGACTTAGTTCCACAGAAAGCAAATTGAAATTTGAAGCTTCCTCCACTTCTATTGTCTGAGCCGGAACCGGCTGCTGCATGGCATTTTTCCCCTTTCGGTTTCCCAGTCGGCTGGTTTGGTAATATTCCTGGTAAAAATACTGCGAGCCGGTATTTAATCTGAAAGTAGGATTAAGAACGAGCTTGTTTTCAATAAGACTAAGGGTATTATCGAGGATAAGACCTGCAAAAAAATCGGTGTCTCCGTCTTCCGAAAAATAAGCGCTTCCTGTTACCCCCAGTTCCAG
>NZ_JBEPWD010000118.1:0-5054 GCF_041642575.1 Salegentibacter sp.
AGGCATTCAGAAAAATTAATCCAAAAAAGGCTATAAGTAAATTTTTCTTCATTTAATTCTGTGAAAGATGTTGGGCACATTCAAAACATTGAATGAGTTCCTGGCTTATCTCAATATCTTCTGAACCATTAAGGGGTTCATTAAGTAATTCTTTTTGGGAAATGATCCTATGAAATTCCTTTGCCGTCTCCACCAGGTTCTCCCTTCTGCTTTTCAACTTGATCTTTATTTCTTCACCGTCAAGCTCGTAGATATCTTCAGGCCAAACTTTAAAAGCATCCTCTATGGCTTCATCGCTCATAAGGTCCTGAAGTTTTTGTGCCTCTTCAATGAAAATGCTTTCAGGAGTAAATCGAAGAAAATAAACATCATTAGGATAAACCAGTCCCGGCAGATAGTCTATCTCTTTCTCAAAAGGCCTTATTGTTGGCTCTATATTTTTATTGGAAATAATTTCGGGGATGATTCCGTCAATATTAAAAAATGCATTATCTCGGTCTCCTGCCAGGGGATAGGCCGTAAATCTGTTATTTTTTTTCTGTACAACCCATCCCCATTGCTTGGCATGCCTGTCCCAGTCACCAATAAACAAATCGAATAGCCTGGCTCTGACCAGAGCACTTTCATCCACCTTAAGTCGTGCTCCATACTTTTGCTTCCATTCCTGTAAATGTTTGGTATCCAGAATTTCTTCAACATCTTCCTTGGAAGTCCAGTTCTTTTCTCCTTCAGTTTCATATTCCAGGAGAAATAACCTGTTTCCATATTTTTCATTGTATTCTTCACCTAAAAAATCCTGCTTAGGTACGAAAACTACCCGGGGATGGGTGTGCAAAACCCCGGCAGCCTCAGAAAGCGAGGCCGAAAGAAGCGCCCCATAGGGATGAGAGGCCGAAATTGCATCTACCACTATATTTTCCAAACCAAGATTACGCGCGAATTCGGGAACATGTGAAGCCGGATCTTTGTTTACACTACGCAAGGAGTAGAGGATGCCGTCCGGACTTTCCAGGCGTAGGGAATGGGTTTGAGTTCCGCCCCCTTCCTTAACTATTTTCATTCCTCCAAAAAGCGTGTCCAGGAATACGACCGGGACCTTTACGGGAGTAGACCAGGCCTCCCGGTAATTCTCTCCCTGAATTATTCCTTTAAGTACATTCCCTTCATATAGGCTACTTGCTGCTATTTCTACTGTATCATGTTTTCTGAAGTCTATATTTTCCAGGTCTTCAAAGTCTTTTATGTTAACAGTCCCAAATTCCTTGTCGGTACTGGAGACAGAAATATAGATAAGACTTATTAAAAAGATTAGAATCAGAAGAAATATCCAGAAAATCTTTTTCATTGGTAGACATTGATTTATGATAATAAATTTAGGATATTCAGAGGAACTTTAAGAGGGATTACTACGAAAATTCTTTCCGTGAATAATCTAAAAACTTTGATCTTATGGCAAAATAAAAGCCCCCCATAAAATGGGAGACTTTCTCTAATTCAACAAAACTAAGCTAAAACTATTCTATACTTATGGGTAAAATAACAGTATCTATAACATGAATGATCCCGTTAGAGGCTGAAATATCAGGGGTAACGATATTCGCAGTATTGCCAACCGCGGTGATTTCTCTCTCAGGATTTACATTAAAACTCTCACCAAGCAAGGTTTCAATTGTACGGTAATTTTTTGGTGGCACTACGCTGTTAGCAGCCCTGCGACCCTCGGTTACGTGGTATAAAAGTACGTTTAGTACAAGTTCCGGGGTAACGTTTATTCCCTTATCATCAAGAGTTTTGTAAAGTTCTTCAAATGCAGCATCGTTAGGAGCAAATACAGTGTATTGGTCGGTGCCGTTCATAAATAGATCTACTAAACCAGCGTCTAGTTCTTCGTCTACATAAATCAGAGCCCCAACTAATTCATTAAAACCACCCTCAATGGCGATGGTAGCAATGGATTCATCCCCGGGTGCAGGTGCTCCTTTTTTATTGTCGGCTTCGGGCTTTTTCGTGCTGTTGGCTTCCAGCACATCATAAACCGTCATCTCATAAGATTCGGTTTCGGTTACTACATCTTCTTTTTCACAGGAGACGAGGAAAAAAGATAAAAGGACGATTAAAAAGATCGATACAGGTACTCTGCTGTAAGCGATCGGTAAAGCATAATTTTTCATAACATTTTAATTTACAGTTTGTTAATACTGTTGTAAATATATTAAACAATCTTATATTGTTTAGTTTTTTAACTAAATGTTTAGACAAAAAGTTGTTTTGTAAGAAAAGGATTTCAGCTTTCGGATCGAGAAGCCGATAAAAAGAATAATATTTTCGGCTGGTGGTATAGCCTAAATTAATAAAGTCATGATTAAGAACCGCTTAAAAACTTATTGACCATTAAATTGTTCGTTTTTATGTATTAAAATTCCAGTTATTAGCATTCGTCAATATTTATTTTAGCATACTTGCTTTAGAAGTAATTTCCTTTTCCTGTGTTTTAGTGCATAAGACTGTAACATATGTTACACGCCCCATCTATCGTGAATACTATTTTTGAAAAAATCCTAAAATAATTCGTTAATATGGAGATGACTATAACAGTACAAAATTTAAGATGTGGTGGTTGTGTAAATACTATTACTACTAAAATTTCAGAAATGGAGAATATCCAGGATGTCATGGTAGATAGAGAAGCCTCCTCAGTTTCCTTCCAATATACAGAGCCTGAAGACGCATCAAAAGTTAAAGATAAACTGAAAAAGCTGGGGTACCCTGAAATAGATGATGAAAACTCTCTGTTGACAAAAGCCAGCTCAATGTTAAGCTGCGCCACTGGTAAATTTTAATAGCCAGCAATAAAAGCCATAATTCCCGGCCCTTTTTAGCAATTAGAAAGGGCCGGATCTTTTTATAGAATTCCCGGAATGCTCGCTCCGCAAATGGAGTAATTAATACCCTTCCCTGTCGATTATAGATTCTTCTCCTTATTTTGATAAAGGGATAATTTTTCGTCTTAAATTCATAAATTTAGTATTCCCCCAATTAGAGAATCTAAAACGGAATTTCAGCCAATTCCTAACCGACAAATATCATATGGAAAATTTAAAAGAATTTAGCATTATTCAAATTACTGATGTGCATGGCTATATGGAGCCCCATTCGGAAATGTTTTGGGAAAATGGCCGGAAAGTATATCGCGAAGCAGGGGGCTATGCCAGAATTTCTCAATATCTAAAAAAAGTAAATGAGGAAAAACAGGGCGCAGTAATAACATTGGATGGGGGAGATACCTTCCATGGAACTTATCCCGTAGTTCAAACCAAGGGAGAAATTTTAATACCTGTACTTAACCATCTCGGTCTTGATGCTATGACAGCACATTGGGATTTCGCATACGGCCCGAAACGCTTTAAGGAAATCACCTCAGATTTGAATTACCCCATGTTAGCTATAAATGTTTATGATCAACAAACTGACGAATTACTATACAAACCCTGGATCATAAAAGAGATCAAAGGAATTAAAGTAGCTATTTTAGGTATCGCTTCCAATATTGTGGATAAAACCATGCCTTCCCATTTTAGCAAAGGAATTTATTTTACCCAGGGTAATGAAGAATTACCAAAATATATTGAAACTCTTAAAGAGCAGGAAAATACAGATGTGATTGTTTTGATTTCACATCTTGGGTTTCCGCAAAATCTGAAATTATTGAAAGAGGTGGATGGTGTGGATATATGCTTAAGCAGTCATACTCACTATCGTACCGAATCAATGGTGAAGGCTGGAAATACTGTGATGATCGAATCCGGGTGTCACGGTTCTTTTTTAGGAAGGTTGGATGTGACTCTTCAGAATAAGAAACTTAAAAATGTGAATTTTGAACTCATAGAAGTTTCTCAGGACCTTCCGGAAGATCAGGAATTAAAAAAGAAAATTGAAAATGCTTTGTTGCCATTTAGGGAATATTTGAATAAAAAAGCTGGAGAGACAACCCAGGCTTTAGACAGGAACAATATCCTGGAATCTTCTATGGACAATCTCTTACTTCAAGCCATGTTAATGGCAACCGGGTCACAGTTGGCTTTTTCTAATGGATGGAGGTATGGTGCACCAATAGTTCCCGGACCAATAACCAATAATGATTTGCACAATATAATTCCGGTCAACCCAGTGATAGAAACAGTAGTACTAACAGGTCACGAAATTCTGGAAATGATAGAGGAAAATCTTGAGAAGACTTTTTCCGGGGATGCCTATAAGCAACAGGGAGGCTTTGTTAAGCGCTGCCTTGGCCTGAAGGCTTATATTAAAATTGAGGTAGGTGCCCCTAAGCGGATTCAAAAACTTTTCATAGGTGAGGAGCCCATTAAGCCGGAAGAAAATTATACGGCCTGCTATGTAACCTCCCAGGGTGTTCCGGAGAAATATGGTAAAGAAAGGGCTGAAAGTGGGGTTCGCGCAGTTGACGCAATCCAGAAATACCTGGAAACAAAGTCCCCGGTTTCAGCAGAAATATTCGGAACTTTTGAAGCAGTTTAATTGCTTGTTGCTCTGGTAGGTTTGTTTAAGAAAAACTCACCGAACCTATCCCAGGTCTTGCCGTTATGTTTAAACAATACCAAACTTTCTGCAGTGAAAGACTCCTTTAGCTCTTGATCTTTTAGGTCCTTCCAGGCAGGTTCAAAATTTAAATAGCTGATGTCCCTGGTAGCTAAAGTAAAGTGTGGGTGAAAGTTGCCGCCTTTTTCATTTTCCTTTAGCTGAAGGTTTTTGTCAAGACTTTTTTGCAGTTTTTGGTGAAGCCGGACCAATCTTGGATTTTCGGCTATGGCTATAAACAGAACTTTGCGTGAAAACCTACCAAATCCATCTGTCTTTATCTCAAAAGCTTCCTGGTTTTCAACAAATTTCTCTAAGGTTTTCTGCAGTTTTTCTTCCCTGGTCTCGCTCATCCTGAAGGGGATTTGTAGCGTAAGATGCGCCGGAAGTTTCAACGCATGCCGGGTGTGGTATTTTTCCGCCAGTTCTTGTTTCAGCTTTTTTATACGTAAGCTCAG
>NZ_JBEPWD010000119.1:0-5031 GCF_041642575.1 Salegentibacter sp.
CCTCCCGGGCCACTACCTAAAACAATAATATCATATTTACTCATAGTCGGAAATTTTTATTGCAGTTATAGAAGTTGCGAATTTAAGGAATAATAGCTTAAACTGAAAGTTTTAAAAGGGCTCTGTTATACCAGAAATCGCAAAAAATAAAGGCTTACCACAGCTGGTAAGCCTTTTGATTTTGAAGCAATCAGAATTTCTACATCTGAATGTTCTGAATGTCCTGCTCCTTAAGGTCCAGTGTTTTTAATACCGCGTTAAAATCAGCGACATCAATGCCGGTGGTTTCAGCAAAATCTGAAGGTACGATCACAAACCTAAAAACCTGGTCCTGGGTAAAACCTGCATCGAGGTTAGTCAGGTCAAAATTTCCATCAATGATCAATTCTACATCTACATCGGTATGGTTATATACATACTGGATAGTACCCTCATCCAGGAAAAAGTTCTGAGGGATAAGACTCCAGGTTTCGTAAACATCTCCATTATCTTCGATTACTTCAAGTCTGTAAACCAGAATTGCATCTGAAGTAAGGACTTCAACATCTTCCGGCAAGCCGATTATCGTGGAATGGTAATTCACATCTTCAAAATAATCAAAGTCTACATCTTCATACTCTAGAGTTTGTCCAACTACGTTAACTCCTGGTTCGCCTTCAGGGCCTGGAGGTCCCGGAGGGCCCTGGTCGCCTTCACAGGCGGTAAATAAAAAAGCGGTTACAAATAGGGCTGATAATAATTTTTTCATTTTGATAAGTTTTAATTAAACAATTGCCCCTGGTGGGCTTCATAGGTGTTGGTTGTTATTTTTTGAAATCAAGACTTGCGGAATTAACGCAATACCGCTGGCCGGTTTCTGTAGGACCATCATCAAAAATGTGGCCAAGGTGACTTCCACAGTTGGCACAAAGGATCTCTGTACGCATCATTCCGAAGCTTTTATCCTGTACATATTCCACCTTTCCTTCTATGGCACGATCAAAACTTGGCCAGCCACATCCACTTTCAAATTTCGCATCGCTTTCAAAAAGCTTAGTATGGCAGGCGGCGCAGTAGTAGGAGCCATCCTCAAAATGCATATTGTATTTCCCGGTATGAGGAGCCTCGGTTCCTTTTTCCCGAAGTACCCGGTACTGTTCTTCCCCGAGTTCTTTTTTCCATTCCTCTTCCGGTTTTTCTATAGCGTATTTTTTCATATAAATATTTTTTGTCATTTCCACGAAGGTGGAAATCTCAATGATTCTATCATTTCCGTCCAGCAAAAGCGGGATAAACTCCGGCGGAAATCTATTCTCCCTCCGGAATAAACTCCATAGCCAAGCCGTTTATACAATGTCTTTTCCCTGTAGTTTTCCTTGGGCCATCTTCAAAAACGTGACCGAGATGACCGCCGCAACGGGCGCAATGCACTTCGTTGTCTTCATATCCAAAGGAAGTATTTCTTCCGTAGGAGACGGCATCATCGATGGGCCTGTCAAAACTGGGCCACCCTGTGCCGCTATCAAATTTATATTTTGTTTTATATAAGGGGTTGCCGCAGGCAGCGCAAACAAAGGTGCCGGGTTCGTCAATATCGTTTAGCGGACTCGTAAAGGCACGTTCTGTATCACCTTTTCGGAGGATGCGATATTCCCCTTCTGAGAGTTCTGCTTTCCACTGTTCATCAGTTTTGGTTACTTCATATTCCTGTGAAGCTGTTTCCTTTTTTTGTGCATTGCCATTGCAGCTGAATAGCATCAGCGGAATAATAAAAACCAGTAATTTTTTCATAGGTTTTTATTTTAAAGGTACAAAGATTAGTCTGTGAGGAACGTTGTGATTTTGTTAATTACCTGCTTGTCACCCAGAATCCGGCGGTGTCCCTGGCCTTCTGTGATCATTAATTCGCTGTTTTCCAAGGCACGGTCTATTTCGTAGGCAGAACTTACGTGAACGTCTACATCCTGTTTATCGTGAATAACAAGGGTTGGTATTTTTACCGCTTCAGCAGAAACCGCTCCGGAATAATTATCCATGTCTTCCCCGAATTTCTCATCGAAATAGGCTTTCATTCTATCGGCGATAGCCTTATTCATTCCGAGATTTTCATTGAATTCGCGCGTGATATGGGTAACCGAATTGGCTGTGCCTATAATAATGAGTTTGTTGATCTTCATTCCCTCTTTTACTGCCCGAAGGGAAGCCATCCCTCCTAGAGAATGCCCTATAGCAGCATCAAAGGGGCCAAATTCCTTATCGAGAAATTGGATGCTTTCAATAAACTCGGTCATAATGCTGGATTTTCCCGGGGCCTTTCCGTGGCCGGGGGCATCAAAACTTATGGTGCTGTAACCGGCGTGAACCAATGCTTCAGCAATATAGGAAAGTTGGGTGCCACGGCCGCTCCATCCATGTACCAGTAAGATTTTATGAGGGGAGTCTCCATAACGGTAGACCACTATTTCCTTTCCGAAAGCCGGAACTTTCATTTTCGTTTGTACCGATTTCTGATCCATTTTTTTTTCACGCTCCGGGAGTTTATACTTAAAGGGAGTTAGAAATAATCTGGCCGCAAACCTACTTGCCAGAAATGGGGAGATTTTCCTCAGTATCTTAGCTGTATAACGGATATAATCAGGAATAAGAAGCTGTTGCACCGACAGCTGATCTTTTTTTTCTTTGGTCATTGTTATAGGAAATGAAAGTCTGCAAGTTAAGGAATTTTAGTTTCATTATCCCTTATAAACAGTGAGATGTAGAGAAGTGGTATTGTTTTTGAATTAAGTTATTTTGTTAAATGATGCTTAAAGCAATGACCAGGCTTTTCCGGCTTTTGTAATTTTAGCTAAATAAAACCAAACATTATGATACTTAAACGAACATTAATATGGGTAAGTGCAGCATTATTATTTGTGAGCTGCCAAACCAATCCCTTTACAGGAGAGAAAAATTTGAATTTTGTATCAAATGACCAGCTCTTTCCGGCCTCTTTTGCACAGTATGATCAATTTTTATCCGAAAATGATGTTGTTACCGGTACTGCAGAGGCTAACATGATAAAAAGAGTAGGAAGTAAGGTTGAAACCGCCGCTGAGAGATATTTAAACGCGAATGGCTATGAGGGGTTTTTGGATGATTTTCGCTGGGAGTATAACCTTGTGAAAGATGATGCAGTAAACGCTTTTGCAATGCCAGGTGGAAAGATTGTTTTCTACACCGGAATCTTACCTATTGCTGAAAATGAAACCGGAGTGGCTGTTGTTATGGCGCATGAGATTGCCCACGCCCTTGCCGATCACGGAGCTCAGCGTATGAGTGCGGCACAGTTGCAACAACTGGGAGCAGTAGCAGGAGGTATTGCTGTAAGTGGTAGGAGCCAGGAGACTCAGCAAATTTTCGCACAAGCCTATGGTTTGGGTACTACAGTAGGAGTCATGCTGCCTTTTAGCAGAAAGCATGAGACCGAAGCCGACAGGATTGGCCTTACTCTGATGGCAATAGCGGGCTACGATCCTGATGAAGCATCAAAGCTATGGGAAAGAATGGCTGCACAAAGTGACGGACAGGCGCCGCCTGAGTTCTTAAGTACTCACCCTGCCAACCAGACAAGGATAAACAATCTAGAAAAATGGGCTCCTGAAGCCAGAGCAGAAGCTAAGAAATATGGAGTTAATTCTTTTCAATAGAAAATAATAGCCGATAATTATTAAAAAAGCTGCCGCATCCCGGCAGCTTTTTCTATTTTTAGCCTGAGGAAACCAGCATGCTGCTGGACCCAAAAACGCCAATATATAGGAGCATGATTAAAAGCCTGTGCCTAATTCCCAAATTAGGTTAAAATTTTATTCAAATGAAAAAACTACCCAAAGGGCACAAGAAATTGCTTCATGCCTGGGCTTTTTATGATTGGGCAAATTCGGTGTATAGCCTGGTGATTTCTTCGGCGATATTTCCAATATTCTATGGAGCACTTACCATCGTAAGAGATGCTGATGGAAATAAAATAGATGACACAGTTCGCTTTCTGGGCTTTGATTTCAACAACGACAGTCTAATTAGTTATGTTACAGCTCTGGCTTTTCTGGTTGTTTCTTTTTTGAGTCCTTTCTTATCGGGAATCGCGGATTATATCGGGAACAAGAAGAACTTTATGAAGTTCTTCAATTACCTGGGTGCACTCTCTTGCATAGGTTTATTTTGGTTTGACCTTGATTATCTCTGGTTTGGCTTATTGTGTTATTTTCTAGCACTTATTGGTTTCTGGGGTAGCCTGGTTTTCTATAATTCGTATTTACCTGATATCGCATTTAAGGATCAACAGGATAAAGTAAGTGCAAAGGGTTTTTCATTGGGATACATCGGAAGTGTTATTCTACTTATTATCTGCCTGATCCTGATCCTGAACCATTCATGGTTTGGATTCGAAGATGAAGGTTTTCCTACCCGTCTCTCTTTTATCCTAACCGGAATTTGGTGGATTGGTTTTAGCCAGTACACCTACCATTATTTACCTAAAGGAAATAAACGTTCAGGCATGCCCAGAAATGTCCTTTTCAACGGATTTCGGGAATTGAAAAGTATCTGGGAGGCTATGCAACATAACCTGATGCTGAAGCGATATCTGGGAGCCTTTTTTGTTTATAGCATGGCGGTACAGACAATTATGCTTATCGCTACTTATTTTGGAATTGAAGAACTGGACTGGGGTGATCAGGATCCAACCAGTGGGCTTATTATAAGTATTCTATTAATACAGTTGGTAGCTGTTGCCGGGGCCACCTTAACCGCTCGGGTCGCTCTTAGAATAGGAAACATAAAAACCCTTATTATTATTAATTTAATATGGATTAGCATTTGTGGCTATGCTTACTTTATTGTTAGTCCCCAACAATTCTATGTAGCCGCAGCGGCTGTTGGATTAGTTATGGGTGGGATACAGTCTTTATCAAGATCTACTTACTCTAAGTTTCTTCCCGATGAAACAAAGGATACTGCAAGTTATTTTAGTTTTTATGATGTAGCTGAGAAAATAGGAATAGTGATAGGGATGTT
>NZ_JBEPWD010000120.1:0-4995 GCF_041642575.1 Salegentibacter sp.
AAGATGCTGAAATAAATTACACTGTTGGCAACTGCAAGGTGTTCGGTAAGGATTCTTTTTTCCTTCCTGGGCAGGAATAGAGACTGCACCCGCACCAGATAAAAACTCGCCAGCATAATACTTATCACCGCAAAAAAGGCTGCCGTTCCATTACTCATTCCTAAACCAACATCCCAGATTTCAGCAGTAAAGATGAGGATTATGGCCGGAGCCACGGCGGCGGTGGCCAGACCCGGTAAGGATAATGGTAATAACAGCGCTTTATTTTTAAGCAAAGGCCTGAAGAAAATCTTCAGGTGTCTGAAGGTCATTAAAATATGAAAAATAAAAGTTTCCAAATCATTCGCATCCTGCAGTTCCCTGTCGGGTGCTTTTTTCGCCTTCTTTTTTAATTTTTCTTTTTCTTCAGAAGTAAAAGAAGGTATTTCCTTCAAGTCTGCGGTAAAAGATCTGGCGTCCATTATCTTACTGGTTGCCGCGGAGCTATGCTTTAGTTCCAGCAAATGACCTATCTGGTGGAGCATGAATTTCCCGCTGTTAAATCTCACCCTGGAATCGGTGAGCTCCAGCCTGGCTTTATTCCGGCCGGTGGAAGTCAGTTTTCGTGTTGATAAGACGATAATTCTGGTTACCGAGGAAGAAAGGCCTGCGACCAGATTGTTTTTTCGCGACATTATACCCACGTCTGTTATTACCGTTACCAGGTCGTAGGGGCCTTCGGCCATTCTCAGGCTGGCACCGTCGAGAAATTCAGAGGGGTATCTTGAGCGGTCGCTTTCCAGCCTGGTAGTATCTACTATATCAAAACTCCAGGTGATCCCGGTGCTTTCTTTAAGTCGGACTTTGATATCCTGCACCAGTTGTTTTGCATAGTTAATAAATGCCTCCTTGTCCTCAGCTTTGCTAATGGCGATCAAGATCCCTACTTCCATTTCCGGTTGCGGTTCGGGGCCTTGTGCTTCTTTGAGGGCACTGAAAAAACGCTTTCCCGAGGTGATCGCCCGAATAACCCTGGTGGAATTAATCACCCTTACCGACTGAAGGATCCTGAGTGCATTTAAAATTCTCAAAACCCTTAGCGCAGGAACCAAAAGTGCGATTACTGTGATCCAGTTATTTTTTACAAAACTTAATTTTCTAGGTGCGAGTGCAATTTTCAGTAAAAATTCCAGAATGAACAAAGCCCAGATGATGTAGATAAGGGTTTCCTGGAATTGGCTTAAACCACGTATTAGCTCTATGATGAATAAGTAAAGCCAAACCAGTGCAAGAACAAACATGGGTATTTCCAGTTGCTCTTCAAGCTTATAAAAAGTACGGTAAAGTCTTCTGCTTTTCTTCAAATTTTCTTTGATCTAATGATCTGAATTTTTCCTCAATTTAGGAATTTTTAAATCATTTCCGGAATGCCGAATACTACATAGCATTTAATTCCTCTCTGCTTTGCAGTCGCTAAATCTTCACTCTTTAGCCACGGTAGAATGAAGCAGCTGAAGTTTCCATCCCTCATCAGTGAGAATGGCGGTAGCGCTTTCCAACCAGTTCATCTCCCTTAGTACCTCATCTCCCGACTTAAATTCAGCTTTGTTGTAATAGGCTACCCAGGCCATTTTGCCTTCAATTTTTATTTCAATGAAGTTGAAGGAATTTATCCTTTTTACCTGTGAATTGCGTTCTCCGGCCTGTTTTATATAGTTTCTCATCTTTTCCATATCCCAGACTTCTCCGGTCTCAAGGAGCAGGAAATCCCCGGTGCAGTAGGTGTCAAGGGCTTGAGGATCCATATCAGAAAATATCTCCTGAAAGGAATTGATGATCAGATCCCTGATTTGCTCTTCATCGGTCTTTTCTGAATTCTGGGCTGTGGCCGCTACGGCCAGGAACATAATTAAAAACGGAAATATTCTTTTCATCAAGTATTGGGGATTCGTGCTTTAAGAAAGTGGTAGTGGAAACAATCGCTGTGAAAGTTCTCCGGACTTTATCAAAACATCATTCATTCAAATATACCAAAATCATCCTGGCAGATTGGTCTCCCAGGTTAATTACCGAATGTGTTTCAGCTTCAAACCACATTAATGTTCTCTGTAACGTCCACTTCAGCAGCGGGTTTAAATCTGTGCTAACTTTTGGGACCTCAGTCTTTTAAAGTTGTGAGTTTATACAAGCGATTAGTGGAATTAAATGATTATACTCCGTACTAAGGAATAAATTAAAATTAAAATGAAATACAACATAAAAATAGAGAAGGTCCAGACTGTTGATGAAATCCCGGAATACTGGACTAATGAGGATTACATTGGGTTACTGGAGAAATTTGATTACCCGGATGCGGAAGATACCGGCACCGAAAGTTTAAGGGAATTACTCTTTATGGCCATTAGCGATTATGAGCCTTCTGAAGCGGCAAAAATTGTTTTGGATTACAAATTGGGGGAACATTTATCTGAAGGACAGATAGACCAGATATCCAATGATATGTTAGACGATAAGGTGTGTGAGGAATATCCCGATATGGAATTGCAGGCGCCATTATTTCATGTAAATCAACTCCTTTTTAAAGCTTACAATGGTAAGTTTCCCAGCTCCAGCGCTACAATTATAGATTGTTTCATTAGCCCTTCAGATGAACACAATCAAATCCCGCTTACCAAAGAAATGGTGTTGAGATTGTTTAATGAAGGGCTTTCTGACAGAAATATCGTGAAGAGATTATTTGAAGAACAAATGGATGAAAATACCGATTTTCCTGAAGCAGAAAATATCATCTGGGAACTGGAAAACCCGGAAAAGAACCAATATAGAATTACTACCTCGGGAAACCTGATCAAAAAGGAGGAGGTGATTTCTACAGAATGGAAGAGTGAGATAGAAATTCCGCCTGTGGAATCTTAATCGAGGATCAAAATTTTAAAGTATATAAACTGCTGCTAAAGATTTAGCAGCAGTTTTTTAATAATGGACCAGGTTTGAAACTGGGTTTAATTAAAATCTCTGGAATGAAAGATTCCCCGCCGTTCTGGTTTATTTCTTAGGAAGAAACAGTTTCATTTCTCCGATTTCCAATTCATCCAAATGTCCCATTTTGCTTTCGTCTTTTGTTATGAGGTGCATGTGTAAATAGGAATCGTGATGCGTGAAAACGCCTTTATGTTCTGTGGAGAAAAAACCAACTATCTCGGCTTCTTCATCGCTTAGATTGTAGTCTGTCTGTTCCTGATGCGCATCGGCAGGGGAGGAGACTTTGGTTCCCTGCGGTAGATCAAGCACATGAATTACCGCTTTGGATACCTTGCCTTCCAGTTTAAAGGCAAAGGGTCGTTTGTAATCCGTGGTCTTTTCGTCAATGAACTGCTCTAAATCCCGGATAGTCTTCACCTCTGAAGTTAATTCCATCTCCTCCCATTCAGCTACGTGGGTATACACAAAAAAAGGAGCCGACACCTCAAAGCTTTTTTCAACGCTCATGGTCGAATCTGAAGTTACTTTCGAAACATAGCTTTTTCCGTTATTGATCAACAACTCACCGGTGAGGTAGCTTTCGGGACCAAGACCGTAAAGTCCGTTTTTGTCAGAAATAGTATCAAGCTCAATACTGCTCCCTAATTCCCCTTTCCACATCACGTTTTTCATGGCCCCCACTACTTTAATGTCGGGATAGGTTTCGGAAGTGTTGGAATCTTTTTTTGTCGAGTTACAACTTATCAGGCCAAGGGCAAAAAGCCCGAGCAGTATGTTTCTTGCTGTCATTTCTGATTATTTCGTTTATCAGGGCTGAGCGCTTATCGCTTCTTCCCCGGATTCTTTATTTGCGGTCTCGATGATCTCTATTACTTTTTCAAATTCGATATCCTTGATCTTTTCCTCCGGAAGGCTCATATCGATCTCGGCCATGAGGTTTTCAAATTGCTTTCTTGTGAGGTAATTTCCGTGGCTGCTGGCGTTTCTATTGAGCATTTTAGGAGAAATATCCTGAGTGTCGATAAAAAGGATTTTTTTCTTAACGCCATCTTTATCTTTCCAGTTCTTATTCCATTTAACCGATTCTGCAATTAAACTGCCGGCCAAACCTCCGCCGTAAGTATTGCTCGTAGTTTTCAGAATATATGGCGAATTGTCGTCAATGATAATGGCCGAATATTTTCCTTCGATGTCAAATTTCGCATAGGAATTCCAATGGTTTATATCGGTGGAATAGCCCAGGTTAAAGTAATTGTTATCCCTGTACTCCATGGCCCAGGCCGAAATAGCCTTTTTTAATTTTTCCCCTGTTTTTTTATCGAAGATACCTTTAATGGTAATATGCTGGTCACTCTGGTCTTTTATCAGGACACCGGCATCCAGCGCCATGGGTTTCTTGTTGAGGTAATCATCTGTGGTTTCATAAAGAGTTACGGAGTCTAAGGTGTGCAATTCATCAGTAGGTACTTTTGAAACTCCACAGGACATAAGACTTAAAAGGCAAAGGATTAAAAGTGCTTTTTTCATGATTTTAAATGATGGGTTTATTAGAATTGAAATATGAAAAATTAGTATCCATTTCCTTATTGTTGTTACATTCTGAACGACTTTAAGTTGATAATTGTGTCTAAAGGCAAACCAGGCTGCACAAAATCTCCCGACTTTACCGAAAGCTGCTGTTTTTTAAAGATCTTCCCTAACAACTTCGTGCATCGGGCTTGTAGCTAATTCTCATTCTATTCTTTTTTTTCTTGTAATCAAATAGATGATAGCTATTAAAGCAGAAAGAGCCATAAAATAATCTGGATAAACTCCAAAATTAAATGCTGCGCTTGTTCCAACAATTGTCCATAAAGCAGGAATTACTAATATGTATTTTGATAATTTAGGCTTTGTGAGCATCAGGAATCCAAATGTTAATATTGTAGACGGACAAGGCAGTCCGAGTGTAATAATCTTTTCAAGCGAACTTTCCAGGAAATAAATAAGAACAGGATAAATGAAAACGCCGAATACTAAAAAAAAATAAGCGAT
>NZ_JBEPWD010000121.1:0-4995 GCF_041642575.1 Salegentibacter sp.
GTGACATGGTTCTGTTGATACGTTGCACGGTTTCATCATAATTTTTACGATGATTATATATAATTCCGGTTTCGGGATTAAGCTCTTTTTGGTAACTACTTACCAACTTCTTGAGTTCATCCGATTGCTTTTTAAGATGAGACATGATGGGATTCACCTCTTTCTGTAAAAGGTTAAAAACTTTTTGTTCGCTGGAAGCATTCAGGCTTTCTTTTAGCTCTTTTCTGAAATCGGCAATCCTGAATTTCACCTGTTCATAAATAGGCAGTTTCTCCTTCGCGTAAGCTGTGTCTATAATTTCAACTATCAGCTTTAACTGGTGGAGCAGATCTTTCTGAATAGCATTGTTCCTGGCTTCTGAAGAGGCTACCACATCAATTTGACCGTAAAGAGGGAAAATATCTTTAAAAACAATGTCCTTAAATGAGGCCAGCCCATCTTCGTCAAAATCCCTGATGAATTTCTTGGCTTCTTTTTCAAAAACCCAAAGTACGCTGGGATGAATAGAAGTACATTCACTCTGAATAACCGCTTTTATCCTGTTTTCAAATTCGGTGCGGTTTCGGTCTACAGCCGTCGCAATATAAGGAAGGATCTCATCAAGCTTTATAGTATTGATGCTGTTGAGTTCATTTTTTCGGGTAGAAACCAGTTCCAGAACCCCAAGTAACTTATTATTCTTAATTACAGGTGCCAGAATACAACTTTTTATATCATTGGAAAGCAGTTGCTGAGAAAGCAGATTATTGTTATTCTTCTGAGCGTAAGCTTTCACATTAGGGATACTAAAGAAGCTTCGTTCTTCAAATAACTTTCTGAAACCTTCTTCACATAAACCCGATTTACAATCGCTTTCCTGCTTTTTGTTCAGAATAAAACTATGGGCCTCCTTGCTCTCCATTTTTTCAAAAACATTATCCTGGGAGTTGTATACCGTAAACCCAACCTTTAGATCGGGTATTTTATAAATAGACCTGAATATCTTCTGAAGTTTCAGCAATTCGTCTTTTTGTGAGGCTCTTTCAAAAAGCAAGGTGGTCTTTAATTCAGAAATGGCCTCATCCATAGTTACATCGGTAAGGTTTAGAATAACAAAACCGGTGAAGATCCAGCTCTGAGGTGGGAACATTTCCTTCCAAACTGAAACATCCTCGAAATTCTGAATTAATCTATCTACATCCCCCTCATTTATTTCCCTTGCTTTTTCGGTGGGTTCCAAATGCACAAAATCTCCATTCATAGCGATACGGTAGTGACGCATGATTTCGTTTTCGTCGGGGATATCGTAGTACAAAGGCCGTGAGAAATCTATATCATAGCCATAGTAATCGTTTAAAATATGAATACAAGCCTGGATGTAATACATATTCTCATCCATATTGCGCATCTCCAGCTTAAAATCTTTCCCCGCATCCTTCATTATACCTTTCAACCTCTTAGATCGGTTAAAAAATATATTATGGTAGGGTACAGATGCAGTTTTGATCTCGTTATTGCTTAAAATGCTCGGGAAGATATCATCCAGAAGGATCTTAATAGGCTCTCTTAATTCAGTAAGCTCATCAGGGTCTTCAATACCTTCGGTTAGCTGGGGAAAGGACTCGACATACTCAAGGATATTTTCGATATATTCACGGGAAATGCCTCCAATACCGTTTTCCAGTTGCTCCTTATAAACATCGATTACTTTTTTAAAACTTATCTTGATTTTTAAAGGAAAGTCTCCTATTTGTTCTTTCATTACCTAAAAATATAGCGTAAAATTACATTTAATGTAAAGTAGTAAACTATGGATCCTTCAAATTAACAATATTTTATTAAAATGGAAGAGTCTTCTAATTACAGTTGTTTATTTTTGCTAAAATTAAAATTAATATTTATGAAAAAACTATTAGCCATAGCCGGTTTGGCCTTAATTACGGTTTCCTGTCAGGAAGATGAAGGTTATTCTATTAAAGGTACGGCAGCAGGTATAGAGGATGGAAAGATGGTATATATTTCTGAACTTCAGAATCCCAATTCCCGACCTGAGAGAATAGATTCCACCACTATAAAAGATGAAAAATTTGAACTAAATCCTGGCGAGGTTGAAAACCCCAATTTAAGCTTCGTTGAAATAGAAGGCCTTAATGGTAATGTAATCTTTATTTCAGAAAATGAACCTATAAGTTTTGAAATTTATAAAGACAGTTTAAGATCTTCGGAAGTGAATGGCGGAAAGGAAAACCAGACCCTGGTAACATACCTGGATCACCTTCAGCAAACCAATGAGAAAGTGGGAGAAGGACGCCAGCAAATGCAAGAGGCATTCCAGCAAAGAGATTCAACTCAACTTAGAGTACTTCAGGAGAACGAAGCTGAATTAATGGATAACGATAAGGTTTTCAAAAAGAAAATGATAAAAGAAAATCCAGATTCATTTGTATCTGCAATGATCCTCCTGGACATGATTAACATGAAAACGGTTCCCGTTGGAGAAATTAAAGAACTTTACGCTGAACTCGGGGAAAATGTAAAACAGACTTCTCTGGCAAAAGCTCTTAAAGAAAAACTGGATAATGAAAGTGCGGTTGCCATTGGAAGCAAAGCCCCTAATTTTACTGCTCCCACCCCGGAAGGTGAGGATCTTTCTCTGGAAGACATCAGAGGAGAAGTTACCTTAATAGATTTTTGGGCTGCCTGGTGTAAACCCTGCAGAGTTGAAAACCCGAATATTGTTAAGATCTATGAAAAATACCACGACAAAGGACTTGAGGTCATAGGAGTTTCCCTGGATCGTCCAGGCCAGAGAGATAAATGGCTTAAGGCTATTGAAGATGATAAACTACCCTGGCACCAGGTTTCTAACCTTGAATTCTGGAATGAACCGGTGGCACAGAAATATGGCATTCGCTCAATTCCTGCTGCTTTCATTCTGGATAAAGATGGAATTATAGTAGCGCGGGATCTAAGAGGACAGCAGTTGGAAAATAAGATCGCAGAACTTTTAGGCGAGGAATAATCTTCTTTCAATATATAAAAGCAAAAAGCGCCTTAACAGGCGCTTTTTTAATTTCAGTATTTTTAGAATTCTAATGCAGATGGAAACCTACATTTACCTGGACACTAATCTCCATTTCCCCGGGAGAAATAGTTTCCTGGGAGCCGCCGGATTCTTCACTCATTTTCATATCGGCTACCCTGTATACGGGCTGATAATTATTGCCTGAAGATTCACTTATGCTAAATGCCTTGCCCACTTCCTGATTCAAAGGAGTGGCAAATTCTTCAGCCTTCTTTTTGGCTGCGAGAACTGCTTTCTTTCGCGCTTCAGTCTTATGTTTTTCAAGTTCAGAAGATTTGAACTGAATGCCATTGATTCCATTCAAGCCATTTTCAAGCAATCCACTCACTATTTCCTCGTATTTATCGAGGTCTTCCAAGGTGATTGAAATCGCTTGCCTGGCCACATAAGTGTATGTTTTATCGTTGTAATTATATCTTTTATTCAGGTTCACATAATTGGTCTGAATATTCTTTTCGGGGATATTCTTAGAGCTAAGATATTTCAGG
The DNA here is from genome assembly GCF_041642575.1 of Salegentibacter sp. Lineage (NCBI taxonomy): Bacteria > Pseudomonadati > Bacteroidota > Flavobacteriia > Flavobacteriales > Flavobacteriaceae > Salegentibacter > Salegentibacter sp. The sequence goes on from NZ_JBEPWD010000121.1 coordinate 3,553, forward strand.
ATTGCATCGGCAGTTTGATCGTTTTCATTTTTAACCGTGCTGGCATTAACTCCCTCATGTTCTATTTGAGACTTAATAACAACCTGGTCCGGAACAACTTTTACGATCCCTTCTCCGGAAACAAAAATTCCCTGGTTTTGTTTATCGTCCTGGGCTTGTAAACCAATGCCCAATAAGACAGCGACAAGCAGAAGTAGCTTTTTCATAGTATATAGATTTAGTTTGGTCATAAGAATCAAGAAGAGTACCACTTTAGAGTTTTCCCATCTTTTGTAGAACAAAGAGTATTATTATAGGAACTGCAAGCAGGATAACCATTAGCAAATGATTTTCAAAAACCCAGGGCGCCAGGATAAGGGTTAAGATATAACCTCCCACAGCTCCACCGAAATGAGCATCATGACCAATATTACCCAGTCTCCTCTTCATCCCGTAAATGGTATACAAAAGATAACCAATTCCGAAGACATAAGCCGGAATGGGTATTATAAAGAACAATCCCAGCATCATATCCGGTCGGAGAAGAATTGCCGAGTACAGCACACCCATCACCGCGCCACTAGCTCCTACCGCACTGTAATGCAGTTCCTCTTTATGAAAGAACCATGAGAGCAAATTACCAAGAATTAGACTTACAAGGTAAACTAATATAAACCCGGTTGATCCAATCCCAAAGATCACCACGTTCGCAAAAAAATAAAGCGTAAGCATATTCACAAACAAATGGGTGGTATCTACGTGAAGAAAACCGGAAGTGAAAACCTGATATTTCGCGCCTCGTTTTAGATCTCCAATATTGAATTTGTACTTCTGAAAAAATGAATCATCTTTAAAACCTTTGAAAGAAATTAGAATATTTATGCCTATAATGATAATGGTAACAAGGTGTAGTTCCCCCATAACTGGATTTAGTTTAATGTCAAATATACCATATATTTGCGGAAACTTATCTTATGCAACGCCTGGTTTTCTGGTTAACCTATCCTCTGCTTTGGTTCATTTCCATACTTCCTTTCCGGTTGTTTTATCTTGTATCTGATGTGGTTTTTGTGTTGGTTTATTACATAATTGGGTACCGTAGGAAAACGGTAAAAGAAAACCTTGATCTGGTCTTTCCGGAAAAATCCCGGGAAGAAAAGAATAGAATTACGTTGAAATTTTATCGCCATATGTGCGATATTTTCCTGGAGATGATCAAGAGTATTTCCATTTCTGATGAAGAATTAAAAAAACGTTTTGTATTTACCAATCCGGAAGAATTTAAAAGAATCAAGAAACTCGATAAAAGCCTTATCGCGATGTGCGGGCATTATGCAAGTTATGAATGGATGATCGCACTTCAGCTACATGGCGTAGACTATAAGGCATTTGGAATCTACAAAAAGGTAAAAAACCCGTATTTCGACAAAATGGCAAGAGACATTCGGGGTAAATTTAATGGGG
>NZ_JBEPWD010000122.1:0-4937 GCF_041642575.1 Salegentibacter sp.
GCGATAAAACTTTCAGTAGGGAGTTTCTTTTTAATCTCTGCCAGTTTTTCCAGGCTTCTGCTGGCCAGGGCAACTTTACATCCCTCGGCCGATAGTTTTTCGGCTATTGCTTTTCCTATTCCGCTACTTGCTCCGGTTACAACGGCTACTTTTCCTTTTAAATTCATAAAATTTTCTTTTTATTAAATATCGCTTCAATTCCTCAATTATGCCGTTAAGAAGATTTTAAATAACAGAGATTTAAGTTTCTGCGGGAATCTTTTCAGCTTTATTTTATAATTCTGCTAAGCCTTCTTTAACCCCGCTTTAACTGGCTTGTGGATTCATTTTTAATAAGTTGCAAAGGAATCAAAAAAATGAAATTATGAAACTGAAAGCTTTGTTTCTGAATTGCACCCTAAAAAAGTCACCGAAAACTTCTAATACCGAAGCATTTATAGAACACGCCGAAAAAGTCTTCAAGGATCTTGATGTCTCCACCGAGATTGTTCGGGTGGTAGATCACGATGTCGCCTTCGGAAATACCTCTGATGAAGGGAAAGAGGATGAATGGCCTGATATTCTGAAAAAAGTAAAAGCAGCCGACATTCTTATTCTCGCAACTCCCATTTGGCGCGGAGACCGCAGCGCGGTGGCAAAGCTTGTAGGGGAACGCTTCGATGGAATTATGGAAGAGGGTAACGAAAAAGACGGGCAATACCCTACCTATAACAAGGTGGCCGGAGTGATGGTAGATGGTAATGAAGACGGCGCCAAAAAGGCTATTTCCAGTATGATTTTCGACCTCTCAGAACATGGCTTTAGTATTCCGGTTAACGGATTCTGTTATTATGTTGGAGAAGCCGGCCCCGGCCCAAGTTATATCGAAGCTGAAGGAGATAAACACGAATTCACCAATAATATGATGCTGCTAATGGCTCATAACCTTGTGCATCTTGCGAAAACCCTGAAGGAAAATCCGTATCCAACCAACGTAAAGAAGCTGGAAAAAGAAGCTGAAAAAATGAACAAATAGGCTTTCCTTGAATTAGGGAGGTTTCTTATCTTGCGATTATGATAAATCTTGATCAGTATATAAGAGACATCCCCGATTTTCCTAAAAAAGGAGTAGTTTATAAAGATATTTCTCCAATGCTTCAAAGTCCTGAAGCGATGCGCTTTGCGGTTAAAACTTTCATTGAAAATTTAAAAGGGGAGAAGATCGATAAAGTTATAGGGGTGGAATCCCGCGGATTTTTTTTCGCCACGCTTTTAGCCGATAAGCTAGATGCCGGATTTATTCCGATACGGAAACCAGGAAAACTTCCCTATAAAACCCACACCGAAGCTTACGAACTGGAATATGGCACTGATTCTCTGGAGATCCATCAGGATGCGATTGAAAAAGGGGAGAAGGTTCTGGTTCACGACGATGTGCTGGCCACAGGAGGAACGGCGCTAGCTGCCTGCAACCTGGTAGAAAAACTAGGCGGAGAGATCGTACAATGTAATTTCCTGGTGGAAATAGGCTTTTTAAAAGGTCGGGATAAATTGAAAAATTATTCGGTTGAATCCCTGCTGAAGTATTAATCCAGGGCATTCTTGGTGACCCAGAGTTTCCAACCGATTATCGCCATCTGCACCTTACTGGCTTTTTGGAGATCGAGTTGCTTTTTTGAATAACTCGGTAATACTTTCTTGTTAAAACGAGAAAGCATTTTGAAGAATTTCTTTTTCATTGGTTTTGGTTGGTTTTAACCAAAGATATTGAAAACTAAGTAAAAGAAAAAGGCAGGTGAATAGTCGCAGAGGTGTCATTTATGTTAGACGGACTTTGGATTTACTTGTATTTGGCCTCCAATTGCTTTTAAAACTTTCATTATTGTCGAAAATTGTGGATTTGCACCGTTTGATAATGCTTTGTATAAACTTGGTCTGCTCAATCCTGTTTCTTCGGAGATTTTAGTCATGCCAATCGCTTTTGCAATATGCCCAATCGCATTAATAAAATCTGCGTGATCTCCTTCCTCCAAAACCGTATTGAGATACTCAGCAATCATTTCCTGGCTGTCCAAATATTCTGCTATTTCAAATTTTGAAGCTCCCATTTTTTTATTTGTTTAGTTTTTTCCAGATTTCTTTAGCATTCTCAATGTCCTTTTGTTGAGATGACTTATCTCCGCCACTTATTAGGAAAATTATTTTTCCGTCTTTTTCCTTGAAATAAACACGATATCCTTTTGCGAAATTTACTCGCATTTCTTTAATACCGTTGCCTACAGGTTTGCAATCTCCAAAGTGTCCGTCATTTTCTAGTTTCTGAATTCTAAACAGGATTTTGCCTTGGCTTTTAAGTCTTTTAACTTTCTTAACCATTTATCGAATTCAGCCGTTTATTCAATAAAGAACATAAAAATTGTATCTACATGGATACAAATTTAAGGAAATTTATTTATTTCAGTGTCATCAGACAAATTTCCCCTGAGAGAGATAAATACCTTACAAGGTTTCATATAAAACAGGGCTAGCTGCCGAGCGTGATTGTCCGTCTGCGTTCACCAAAGCTTTACCTAGCCACCGAAGCTAAAAGTATGGGCTATTGGCTAACGGTCTTGTATATCAACAAGAGGCGTGGATTGATGGATGCGGATTTGTCTGCCTAACGATTTTTTGAGTCTTGAAAACTAAGTAGTTCTTTTCTATAAAAACCCTTCATTTGCGTTATACCTTTTACCTGCTGTTTTTTAGTTAGAACATTTAGCGTCTAAATACATACTTAAACTTCCTGTTTGTGACTCAAACTTGTCCATAGCTTTATCTCTGTAGTAAATTTTATGAAATGGTGATTTACTTGCTGGAATGGAAAAAAATTTACTTCCTGCTTTTGATTTATTGCTTTCTACCCATTGTATAGTTAGCAAAAATTCGCCTGTTTCTTCTTTAAGATAAATATTATAAGGGTTTAGATCAATAGATTTCCACCCAGTTTTTTCATCCTTAATTTCGAATATTATATTATCTGATATTATTAGATCCCGAGGCTGCCCATTTTTCAAACTATAGATGTTAATCCTAAATTTTAAAAGCTGAAATTCATTTTGTGAAATTGCAAAATTGAATTTTTCAAGTCGGCAATTTTTTCTGAGTTTGAAATTCATTCCTAGTTCTTTGCTTAATCGGTCATCAATTTCCTTTTCATAAACTGTATAAAAGTTAAAGTGCATTAAACCAAGACCTTTATTGGTTCTTCCTAGTTTTTTGTCTTTGAATTTTTTCGTCTCAAAAACTACTTCCTCTAATTGGTTTTCTTCAGTTTCCATCTGAATTGATAAGGATTCTTGGTTCTTTAATTCAACAATCGACTTTTTTATAGTTTTGTAGCCTATATATGAGAATACTACTGTATCATTCTCTAATATATTTGAAGGTATTTTAAGTTTATATTCTCCATTCTCATTTGAAACCGTACCGGTATGTTTCTTCGGAATTCCAATATTTACGAAGGCCAGGGCTAAATTTTCGGCATCTGTTACTTTTCCTTTTAGTATTATTTCTTGGGAAAATCCTGTTGCAACTAGAATTAAGCTTAGGAAGCAGGTCAAATAAGTTTTATTCATTCTAAAATTTTGATTAAAAATTGCAGGTATGATCTCGTATAAAAGCTCTGAGACCTGATTGTCTGTCTTATGTTCACCGAAGCCAGGGCGAAGATGAAAGGAACCCACCCGAAGGGAATAGTGCAGCACAATCTGGCCTAGCAAGCGAGCACGCAACTTCGATTTGAGACAGGTTTGAGCATTGTTTTATATACTGTTGCCTACGGTTTTTTTAGAGTTTATATTTTAAAAACAAACCTATAGAATTTAAATTATTATGTTTTTGTTTATCGTTAAATGACTTACCAGAACTTGTTTCTAATTCAGACAAGTCTGATTGTCCGTTTAAATTTATACCCAAACCTAATTTTTTATCAATATTATAACCAAACCCAAATCCAAGTTGTATTCCATAATTCCAACCTTCATAAACATCGCTTTCTCCACCATCAATGTATGCTAATTGGTCTTTTGTTGGTGTTTGACCATAAGCACCCAGAGTTCCGAGGATGAACAACTTATCTGAAATATTTTGGTTAAGAGTAAACAATAATGGTATTTTAAGTAGATTCCTTTCAGAATAGAAAACGCCGGTTTCGTTAAATCCGCTACCGCTCAATTCAGAAAAACCTATACCTGTAGCAATACCGTATTTTCCCCAGACTTTATAGTTTAATAGAATTTCTCCAGTATTAACGTTTAAATCATAGCGAGGTTGAACATGAGTTTTTACTTTGGTGTAACCAATTCCTCCATAAGCGATGATTTCAAATTTTGAGTTATCTTCTTCTTGTTGAGCTTGAATAAGACTGAAAGAAAATAGAAAAGTTAATACTAAAATAAAATTCATTTTTTTCATAATACTTCTTGTTTAAATTAATTGTTATTGATTAAAAATTGTTTTTCTAATTGTGGCTACGTCCAGTATAACAGTGCGAACTAACGAGCTTTCCCCACCCTTCGGGAGGCCGCAGGAAGATTAGGCGTTGCAAGCGAGGGTGGAATTTGGATTGAGCAATAAATTTGCATTGTTCTCATATAGTATTAGCCATTGGGAAAAGGAATCTAAAACCTATATCTTATCCCCCCACTGCCTCTCAAAAGGCTTGACTCCCTCAAAATAGTTGCTAACTCAATCTGAAATCCGAAGTTTTTACTTTCGAAAGGATAAATATTTAATCCGACAGGGACAACCAGTCCTTCAAAAAATCCAACCCTTCCACCTAATCCAGCATAAACATTTACCGTTTCGTTTCTCTTAAAAATATAGTTGACCACTAATTCCAGGCTCGTGTCATTGATATAATTATCGGTTCCAATTCGTAGCTCAGGAAGAAACCTGTTGTTTATCTCATAACTGAC
>NZ_JBEPWD010000123.1:0-4781 GCF_041642575.1 Salegentibacter sp.
CCTACAGGGAAAGATTCGCTTTCTATGAAGCAAAAGTATAAGGATGGCGAAGTTATCTCTCCCGGAACCGTGATTATTTCAGCGGCCGGTCATTGTGATGATATCAGCAAGACTGTGGAACCTGTTTTACAGAAAAACGGCGGAGAGATCTATTATATCAATTTGTCTCAGGATTCCTTTAAACTCGGCGGATCTTCTTTTGCCCAGATTCTTAATAAAGTGGGGAATGAGGTTCCGACTATAAAAGACGATAAAAAATTCGCTGAAGCTTTTAATGCAATTCAAATTCTTCTCAAAAACGACCAAATTCTTGCCGGCCACGATGTGGCTTCAGGAGGTTTGATCACCAGTCTTTTGGAAATGTGTTTTGCTGATGTCGATCTCGCTGCGGATTTTGACCTTTCGGCTTTAAACGAAAAAGATTCGGTTAAACTTCTTTTCAATGAAAACTGCGGAATTATTTTTCAGGCGAAAGATGCTTCCGCAGAAGCTATTCTGAAAGAAAATAACATCGAATTCTTTAAGATCGGAAAAGTAATTGCGGGAGATACGGTTTCCATCCAAAACGGGGAAGAAAAACTAAGTTTTAATATCCCTGAATTAAGGGATGTTTGGTATAAATCATCTTTCCTTCTGGACGGAAAGCAGAGCGGAATAGATAAAGCTACAGAACGTTTTAATAACTATAAAAATCAGCCGCTTGAATTCAAATTTCCTGCAAATTTCGACGGCAAACTCCCTTCCTTTGGAGGAACCAGAATAAAAGCAGCTATTCTTAGGGAAAAAGGTTCAAATTCGGAACGCGAAATGGCACGTGCCATGCATCTTGCAGGATTTGATGTGAAAGATGTACATATGACCGATCTCATCTCTGGACGGGAAACCCTTGAAGATATCAATTTTATAGCGACCGTGGGAGGTTTCTCAAATTCTGATGTCCTGGGAAGTGCTAAAGGTTGGGCCGGAGCTTTCCTTTATAATGAAAAGGCTAAAGAAGCACTGGATAATTTCTTCAAAAGAGAAGATACCTTATCCCTTGGGGTTTGTAATGGGTGCCAGCTATTTATTGAACTGGGGCTTATAAACCCTGAAGATGATCAAAAACCAAAAATGTTACATAACGAGTCGCATAAATTTGAATGTAATTTCACTTCGGTAGAAATTCAGGAAAACAAGTCAGTGATGCTTTCTAGTCTTGCCGGCAGCAAACTGGGAATTTGGGCAGCGCACGGAGAAGGAAAATTCAGTTTCCCTTATGAAGAAGAGCAATATGATATTCCTGCGAAATACGGCTATGAAGGCTATCCGGCTAACCCAAATGGTTCACATTACAATGCAGCAATGTTAACCGACAAAACAGGAAGACACCTGGTGATGATGCCTCATTTGGAACGATCAACTTTCCCCTGGAACTGGGCGCACTATCCGAAAGATAGAACAGATAGAGTTTCGCCCTGGCTTGAGGCCTTTGTAAATGCCAGAAAATGGCTTGAGAATAAATAATCTTACTTTTTTTAAAAAACCCCGTAGGTAAATTTCCTTCGGGGTTTTTGCATATTCCAAAAACACAAAGCTTTGATTTTAAACTTCTTATATGCTGTCCTAGAGATTATAAAAATATCGGAATTCAAACAAATAGCTCTGTATTCATTAAGTTTTTTTCATACTTACTAATATATTGTTCCTTATTTTAAAAATTCAATTTGAAATAGCTGGCAATTTTCCTATTTTGCAAGGGATATAATAATACCACACAAATGAACCAACCCAAAAGACTTTTTGACTTTCCTTATTATCAGCTGGAAAACTATCCTTTAGAAAAATCCCTGGTTACAAAATATGATGGACAGTGGGTGGCCCTTTCAACCAAACAATATATAGAACAGGCGAATACCATTAGTCGGGGGTTGCTCAGGCTGGGAGTTTTACCCAATGAAAAAATTGCGGTAATCTCTACCACAAACCGTACTGAATGGAATGTGATGGACATAGGAATTCTGCAACTTGGTGCACAAAATGTTCCAATCTATCCCACAATTCCTGAAGAAGATTATGAATATGTACTTAATCATAGTGAAGCCACTTATTGTTTTGTCTCTGATAATGAAGTTTTGCAAAAAGTAAGGGCTATTCAGGCGAATACCAATTTAAAAGAGGTTTACTGTTTTGATGAAATTTCCGGATGTAAAAACTGGAAAGAGATTCTGAAACTGGGAGAGGATAAAAGCAACCAGGAAGAGGTAGAAAAATTAAAGGAAGCTGTAAAACCTGATGATCTTGCGACCTTAATTTACACTTCAGGTACCACCGGAAGGCCAAAAGGCGTAATGCTTACGCATAACAATATTGTTAGCAATGTACTTGGCAGCGCTACCCGTGTTCCATTTGAGGTAGGTACTTATGTTTCCCTTAGTTTCCTTCCGGTTTGCCATATTTTTGAGAGAATGATCCTTTATTTATACCAGTATTATTCGGTCTCCATTCATTTTGCTGAATCTATTGAGAGTATCAGTGATAACCTGAAAGAGGTAAAACCACATGTAATTTCTGCTGTTCCAAGGGTTCTGGAGAAAGTCTACGATAAAATTATTGCCAAAGGATCAAATCTGGGCGGTGTAAAACAAAAACTCTTCTTCTGGGCTGTGGAATTGGGTCTGGAATATGAGCCTTATGAGGCCAATGGCTGGTGGTATGAAACCCGCTTAAAACTAGCCCGAAAATTAATTTTCTCTAAATGGAAAGAAGGCCTGGGTGGAAATATAGAACTGGTGGTTTCCGGTTCAGCTGCTCTTCAGCCCAGACTAGCCAGGGTATTTGCCGCTGCAGATATCCCTGTGATGGAAGGTTACGGGCTTACTGAAACTTCACCTGTTATTGCGGTGAACGATCAGCGTAATTATAATTTCCGAATTGGAACGGTTGGGAAACCTCTTGAAAATGTTGAGGTTAAAATTGCCCAAGATGGTGAGATACTTTGTAAGGGTCCAAATGTAATGATGGGCTATTATAAAGAACCTGAAAAAACCAAAGAAGTGATTAATCCTGATGGATATTTCCATACAGGTGACATTGGAGAACTCGACAAAGACGGTTTCCTGAAGATTACCGATCGTAAAAAAGAAATGTTTAAAACCTCGGGTGGTAAATATGTCGCACCCCAGGTTCTGGAAAACACAATGAAACAATCCCGATTCATCGAACAAATCATGGTTATTGGAGATGGAGAAAAAATGCCTGCAGCACTTGTTCAGCCTAATTTTGAATTTATTCTGGAATGGGCAAAAAGAAAGAATATAGATCTTGGTGATGGTTCAAATAAAACCGTTGCGGAAAATGATCGGGTTAAGCAAAGAATCCAGGAAGAAATTGATTTCTATAATGAAAAATTCGGGAAATGGGAGAAAATCAAAGTTATTGAACTCACTCCTGAAGTTTGGGGGATTGATGAAGGACACCTTACTCCTACTATGAAATTAAAACGAAGAAATATAAAGGAAATCTATATTGATAAGTATAATAAAATATATGGATATGATTAATCGATATAACTTTTATTAAAATGCAGTTAAACTCTCCCTAAAAGGAGAGTTTTTTTATGCAATTCACCTAAATTTAAAGAACCCCATTACTATTTGTCTATTTTAAGTTCATTTGCTATGCATGCATAATATTTTTTCTTAACTTTGGAAATCAAGTCTCACAAATGAAGGAAAAAACAATAGATTATGTGTTGCGTGCCACGTGGATGGCAGTTTCGAAAATGTATAATGAAGAAGCCGGAAAGGCCGGTAGTACGATGGCCACCGGTTTTGCACTTTTAAGCATCGATCCGGAAACCGGCACTCCTTCTACTTCACTTGGACCTAAAATGGGTATGGAAGCTACCAGCCTTTCGAGGATACTCAAAACGATGGAAGATAAAGGACTTATTCTGCGTCGGAAAAATCCTAAGGATGGTAGGAGCGTTCTTATTCACCTTACCGATTTTGGACGGGAAATGCGTGAATATTCCAAAAAAGTCGTGCTTAGATTCGATGAAGCTGTAAAAGAATCGGTTTCAGAAGAAGATTTGAAAACCTTTATAGAGGTTGCGAATACCATTATGGATCTTATTTCAGAAAAAAAGATCTACAAAGAAGAAATCAAACTAAATCAATGATCTAAATTTTTCAGCAAATGGCTGTAACATTATTAAAGAAAACGAAAACCTTATAGTAAAATTTGACCAACAACATGAAAAGAAGAATCAATAAAGTGGCGGTAATAGGCTCCGGAATTATGGGGAGCGGAATTGCCTGTCATTTTGCCAACATTGGCGTAGAAGTGCTCCTGCTGGATATTGTTCCAAGGGAACTCAATGAAAAGGAAAAGAAAAAAGGTTTAAGCCTGGAAGACAAAGAGGTTCGTAACAGGATAGTAAACGAATCTTTGCAAGCTTCTCTGAAATCGAAACCCTCTCCTATTTATCATCAAAAATTTGCGAGCCGGATTAAAACCGGAAATTTGGAAGACGACATTTCCAAAGTTTCTGAAGCCGATTGGATAATAGAAGTGGTTGTGGAACGCCTGGATATTAAACAACAGGTATTTGAAAACCTTGAAAAACATCGCAAACCTGGTACTCTTATCACTACCAACACCTCAGGAATTCCCATCCAACAGATGAATGAAGGGAGAAGTGAAGATTTCAAAAAACATTTTTGCGGAACACACTTCTTTAACCCACCCCGATACCTTAGACTATTCGAAATTATTCCCGGTCCCGATACTTCAAAAGAGGT
>NZ_JBEPWD010000124.1:0-4772 GCF_041642575.1 Salegentibacter sp.
ATTTTTGATAGTCAGTTCGGGCTTAAGGATAACCTCACTCATGATGAATTTTTTATCAATGCGTTCCATTTTCCCAACAGCCGGACATTTTAAACTTTCAAAATCCAGTTTAGAATATTCAGCAACGGCCGTAAAAGAGGTCATAAAACAACTAACTACAGAGGCAGTGAAAAGGTGTTCGGGAGACCAGATGCCTTCAATCCCTCCCGGAAATTCAGGGGGAGTAGCTACTTCTATTTCATCGTTTAATTGTGGAGATGAAATTTTCCCCTTTCTTGTTTCTGTCCATTCAAGGTCCAGATTATAATAGTGTGTTTGTGGTTCCATATTTATAGTTTTATAAGAAGAACCAAACCGACTCTTCCCGATTATTTTTCAGTTTCGGCGGCTTGTGCCTCTGCCTGATGGAAATTCACTTCTTCCCAGGCACCTCCGTTATAGCACTCAATTCCCATTTGGGAAAGCATTTGAGTGGCAATTCCGCTTCGGTTACCTGTTCTGCAACACAGGATGAGAGGTTGCTTTTGAGCCTTTATCTCATCCATTTGTTTGTTCAATTCCTGCAACGGAATGTTCAATGATCCAGCTACGTGCCCACCTGCAAATTCAGGTCTTGTTCGAACATCAATTACCGTGGCTCCATCCTTAATCATTTGAGTAAAATCCATATTGTTTTTCTTTTTCGTTTTCTTTTTAAAACTGCTAAACAATAAGGCACCCATAAAAGCACCATATAAAGTGGCGTTCACGGGATCTGATGTTATCGCACATCCCCCGCTTTCACAGCCTATGGTACTGTAATAGATAAATCCGGCAAGTGCCCCAACACCCAATCCGGCTATAATAAGTTTGTTATTGTTTAGTAACTGCATTTTCTTTTTCAGCTGCAAAAATAATACTAGGCTTGAGTTACTACAGTTACATTTGTTACAATAAGCTATTTATGAACTTAGTTATTCCTTTTTCTTCTGATTATATTCGTTTCAGAAGCCGGAATGATCAATCTTCTTTAAATATCAATTCTCCCGCCAGTTCCAATTCATTTTCTGAAATAGTATGGGGACGGTTTTCATAGATCTTTACACTTACATCGGCATTCATATTATTAAGGATCTCAGCCGTTCTTTTAACCCGTCCAACGGGCACGTGAGCATCGGGATCACCTGTCCCAATAAAAATGGGCGTGCCCTCAAAATCTCCGGTATATTTTTCGGGATCAAGGGACTCTCCTATAAGACCCCCTGTAAAAGCTGTTATCCCGCCATATCTTTTAGCGTTTTGCGCTGCAAACTCCAGGCAAAGACAGGCGCCCTGTGAAAATCCCAAAAGATAAATGTCTTTTGATTTGAACCCTTTTTCCAGTAATTCTTCAATAATATCCCTCAACATTTCCATGGCAGCAGAAAGCCAGGGTCCATTCTCCTTCACAGGAGCCAGAAAAGAATTAGGATACCAGGTATTATTACTTGCTTGGGGAGCTATCAAAGCAAAATCTTTAAGAGGTAAATGAGATTCCAGGTTTAGAATATCCCCGGCACTTGCTCCTCTTCCGTGTAATAAAATAAGGACCTTTTGCGCTTCATCAAGGTTTTTTCCTGCGGTATGTATATCTTTTTTGTGCATAAACTATCGATTTAATTTGGGAAGAAGTCTTTCTATTCTTTCCCTTGAAGCTTCATATTGTTCAGGTAATTTAAGATTGCTCCCAAGTTCTTCCAAAGACTCATCTCTGGTAAAGCCCGGGTTATCAGTGGCAATTTCGAACAGTACTCCACCTGGTTCCCTAAAATAAAGAGAATAGAAATAATCCCGGTCAATTTTCCCGGTTATATTGAAACCGGCCTCGACGATCTTTTTTCTGAAGTATTCCTGAGAATCTTCATCTTTTACCCTGAAAGCAATATGATGATTTGTGCCCGCTGCGTTAACCCCTCGCTCTCCGGCAGGATCTTCTATGATATCTATAATGGAAGCATTTTCCACAGCATCTGTAATATAGCGGAAACGGTTTCCTTCCTGTTCCTTTAATTTATAACCGAAGATATTCATAAGGACACCTGCAGTTGGAGCCTGGTTGTAGAGACTTAAGGCAACATAATGAAAGCCTTTTATGGCAACATCGGCTTTAATTTCTTCTGTTTCCCAGGCCTCCCGGGAATCAACTGACTTAGGTACAATAAGTTTCAGCTTGAGTCCATCAGGATCTTCGAAGGGGAGGAATTTTTCGCCAAATTCTTCTGATGCCTTCCCGTAATTTACTCCATGTTGGTCAAATCGTTTCTGCCAGAAATTCAAGCTTCCTTCGGGGACACTATAGCCAATTTCAGTGGCCATGCCAACTCCGTTTTTTCCTTTTTTTGCCCGTGGCCAGGGAAAAAAGGTTAGGATGGTTCCCGGAAACCCCGTTTTATTCCCAAAATAGAAATGATAGGTTTGAGGATCGTCAAAGTTCACCGTTTTCTTTACCATTCTTAAACCCAGAACTTTGGTGTAGAAATCATAATTTCTTTGCGGATCTCCGGCAATTGCTGTGATATGATGTAATCCGAGTATTTTATTTTCCATTATGTATACTTGTTATCTAAAGAAATAAAATTTGAAATAAAATCCGGTTAAAGTAATGGTAAAATATCAGTTTCAGAATTAAGTCCTTGATCCTAAACTTGGGGTTTGAAGTCGGAAAATATTTAAAATTTCTTCCTCATAATTTATGGTTTTAAACTGATAATATTTAAGCCAAAACACCGAATAAAAATAGGGCTGAAGTCTGATAGTTTCAGGCAAGTGCCAGAACCAACAAAAATCAGCCCTTAAGAGAAAAACTTCAGATTAGAACTGAAGCTTAGAATTTCTAATTAAGATTCGCGATGATCATTTTCATTTTACTCTGAACTTCTGTAGCAAGCCCTCGCAGATCTTCATTTTCTGCAGCTTGCATTGAAGCAATAGGGTCTACTGCCGAAACCTCGATCTCTCCATTGTCGTTTTCTTCCACTACTACATTGCAAGGAAGTAAAACCCCTATTTTGTCCTCACTGGTTAAAGCCTTGTGAGCAAAGTGAGGGTTACAGGCGCCCAGAATCTTGTATTTTTTAAATTCTACATCAATTTTCTTTTTCAGGGTTTCTTTCACATCAATTTCGGTAAGTACCCCAAAACCTTCTTTTTTCAGTTCTGCTGTTACCTTTTCTATAGCATCCTCGAATGAGGTGTTCTTTAAGGTTGTATTAAAATAGTAACTCATAATATATGTTTTTAAACTCGGTTTAATTTTATCCTTGAATTTAAGAATAATAGTTCAGTCTTATTTATAAAGCTGGATTAAAATTTTCTTAATTGGAATCAAAAGTACTCCAATTAACAAGAGTGAATTTGATTGTGAGAAGGAAAGGGGTGGAGCAAAACATTAGATTTTTCAGAATAATAATCAGGCTTGAAATCTCCTATCTAAATGAGAAAAAAGTTTACTTTTGTGTAGCCAATCCATTCTTACTGACTAAATATGAGCCAAAAAGTCCTGCTTACTTCTAAAGAGATAAATATTATTCTGCACAGGCTGGCTTGTCAATTAATCGAAAACCATACGAATTTTAAGGAATCAGTCCTTATCGGACTGCAACCACGCGGAATTTTTCTGGCCGGAAGAATTCTAAATATCCTTCAAAAGGAATATAAGCTGAAGGATGTAAAATGGGGACAATTAGATATTACTTTTTACCGGGATGATTTCCGGCGAAGCGATAAACCTCTGGAGGCTAATAAAACAAAAATAGATTTTGTGGTAGAGGATAAGCGTGTGATCTTTATTGATGATGTGTTATATACCGGTCGAAGTATTAGGGCGGCATTGACTGCAATCCAGTCCTTTGGCCGGCCAAAGGAAATTGAACTCCTGAGTCTGATAGACCGCAGGTTTAGCCGGCATTTGCCTATCCAACCCGATTACACAGGGCGACAGGTTGATGCCATAAACGAAGAGAAAGTTATAGTGAACTGGAAGGAAAATGATGGGGAAGATGGGGTTTACCTTATCTCGAAATAATGAAGCAAAAACAGGAAAAATAGATGAGTGAACTTAGTGTAAACCACCTATTAGGCATAAAATATCTCAAAAAGAAGGATATTGAGCTTATATTTCATACCGCCGATCATTTTAAGGAGGTGATCAACCGGCCCATTAAAAAAGTTCCTTCGCTTCGGGACATTACTATTGCAAACCTTTTTTTTGAGAATTCTACCCGAACCCGGCTTTCTTTTGAACTGGCAGAAAAACGTCTTAGTGCTGATGTGATAAATTTTTCCGCCGCATCGTCTTCAGTAAAAAAAGGAGAAACTCTTATAGATACCGTAAATAATATTCTTTCCATGAAGGTGGATATGGTGGTGATGCGACATCCAAATCCAGGGGCAGGAATTTTTCTTTCCAAACATGTGAATGCCAGTATTATTAATGCTGGAGATGGTGCTCATGAACATCCTACCCAAGCCTTGCTAGACACTTATTCCATACGAGAACGCCTGGGCGAGGTAGCCGGGAAAAAAGTGGTGATTGTTGGTGATATCCTGCACAGCAGGGTAGCTCTTTCCAATATTTTCGCCTTAAAATTGCAAGGTGCAGAAGTGAAGGTTTGTGGTCCAAAAACCCTTATCCCTAAGCACATTGAATCTCTGGGTGTAAAGGTTGAAACCGATTTGAGGAAAGCTCTGGAATGGGCTGATGTGGCAAATATGCTAAGGGTTCAAAACGAACGAATGGAAATTAGTTATTTCCC
>NZ_JBEPWD010000125.1:0-4766 GCF_041642575.1 Salegentibacter sp.
CTCCTTCATCAATTAATTCTTTGGCTCTTTTTAATACTCTGATGAGCAATTGCTCGGCAACCAAACTGGTTTTATGAAGGTAAACCTGCCAGTACATGAGTCGGCGGGCTACCAGGAATTTTTCAACCGAATAGATCCCTTTTTCTTCAACTACCAACTCGCCATCTACCACATTCAGCATAGTGATAAGACGTTCACTATTTATATTCCCTTCAGCAGCGCCGGTGTAGAAGCTATCCCTTTTCAGATAATCTAGCCTATCCATATCAAGCTGACTTGACACAAGCTGATTTAAAAACTTCCGCTTATAATCACCTTTAAAGATCTGGATAGCCAGCGTTAAACTTTGGTTAAATTCCCGGTTGATTTCCTCCATAAAAAGCAATGATATACTTTCGTGATCAATGCCCTCTACAATACTGTGCTCCATAGCATGAGAGAACGGGCCGTGGCCTATATCATGCAGAAGAATAGCAATTTGCAAGGCCTCTTCTTCGGCTTCGGAAATTTCAATCCCCTTATACCGGAGAATCCTAACCGCTTTTTGCATAAGATGAACACAACCAAGGGCATGGTGAAACCTGGTGTGATGGGCACCGGGATATACCAGATATGATAAGCCCATTTGAGAAATACGACGTAATCTTTGAAAGTAAGGATGCTCAATAAGGTTAAAGATCTGCTGACTCGGGATGGTAATAAATCCGTAAATTGGGTCGTTTAATATTTTAAGTTTGTGTTGAAATGCCAAGCCTTATTTTCTTTAATTTAAAACAAATATACATATATGAATAATATCAAAATATTGTGGGTGGATGATGAGATCGATATGCTGAAACCACATATCCTTTTCCTTGAGAATAAAAATTACGAAGTCACTACCAGCAAAAGTGGAACTGAAGCTTTAGAACAAATTGAAAAAGAGAATTTTGATATTGTTTTTCTTGATGAAAATATGCCTGGACTTACCGGCCTGGAAACTTTAGCTGAAATAAAGGAAAGAAGAGAAAGCATCCCTATAGTTATGATCACAAAAAGCGAGGAAGAATATATTATGGAGGAAGCCATAGGTTCCAAAATTGCCGATTACCTCATAAAACCTGTGAATCCTAACCAAATTCTGCTTAGTATAAAAAAGAACCTGGATCACTCGAGGCTTATTTCAGAAAAAACTACCTCTAATTACCAACAGGAGTTCAGAAAGATCGCGATGGATATGGCCCAGGTTAATTCCTTTGAAGAATGGGCAGAATTATATCAGCGCCTAATCTACTGGGAGCTTCAGTTGGAGACCATTGAAGACAGCGGCATGTTTGAGATTTTAGAATCCCAAAAACAGGAAGCCAACACGCAGTTCTGTAAATTTATAGATAAGAATTATCCAGGCTGGTTTGAGAAAAACGCTGATGCGCCAATCATGTCTCATACTATTTTCAAGGAAAAAGTAGTTCCTGAAATTTCTAAAGACCAACCTACCCTTTTAGTGGTTGTAGACAATTTAAGATATGACCAGTGGAAGGCATTTGAACCAGTGGTGAGCACCTACTATAAAAAGACCGAGGAATCACCTTTTTTCAGCATTCTTCCTACCGCTACTCAATATGCCCGTAACGCTATGTTTTCAGGGTTGATGCCTAGTGAAATGGAAAAGCTGTTTCCGCAGTATTGGAAAAATGATGTAGACGAAGGCGGAAAAAATAATCACGAGGGTGAATTTCTGAAAGAGCAACTGAAACGTCTCGGATTAAATATCAAACATGAATATCACAAAATAACAAGTTTAAAAGCCGGGAAAAAACTGGTGGAGAATTTCAAAACCCAAAAGGACAATGACCTTACTGTGGTTGTTTACAATTTTGTGGATATGCTCTCCCATTCTAAAACCGAAATGGAAGTTATCAAGGAGTTGGCTTCAAATGATAAATCATATCGCTCTCTTACCCATAGTTGGTTTAAGAACTCCCCATTGCTGGAAATAATTCAGCAAGCTCAGAATTTAGGATTTAAACTTATTCTCACCACCGACCATGGAACAATAAACGTAAAGCACCCTTCAAAGGTGATAGGAGACAAAAATACCAGTCTTAATTTAAGATATAAAACAGGGAAAAGCCTTACTTACGAGGAGAAGGATGTACTAGCGGCAGAAAATCCAAAGAACATACACTTACCAACTATTAATATGAGTAGCTCTTTTATTTTTGCTAAAGGAGATCTGTTCTTTGCATATCCCAATAATTTCAATCATTATGTGAGTTATTACCGAAACACTTACCAGCATGGAGGGGTTTCGCTGGAAGAGATGATAATCCCATTTGTGATAATGACTCCAAAACAATAATACAATGTCTTGTATTTCAGCTATATAAATTAATTAATAAGTTTTTACTTACCTTTGCAATAATAAAGTTCATGGTTTTATGCCCCTAAGTTATAAGTTAGAAGAAATTGACCAGGCGGTTAATTATATTTTGAAGAATGCTAAAAGCAAAACACTTTTATTCTACGGGGAAATGGGCGCCGGCAAAACCACGCTCATTCGTTCTTTGGTAAAAGCACTCGGAAGTAAAGATCAGGCAGCAAGTCCAACTTTTTCACTGGTAAATGAATACAGCAGTCCGCAAGGACCTATTTACCATTTTGATTTTTACCGGATAGAAGATGAAACCGAAGCATTGGATATGGGAATTGAGGATTATTTTGAAAGTCCCGGCTGGAAATTAATAGAATGGCCACAAAAAATTGAAAAACTATTGGAACCTGAGTGGCAAAAAATTGAGGTTTCCGTAAAAGATAATAAGCGGAGAGTGTTAAATTTAAGTTAATGGTTTCTTAAAGCCTGTAATTTTACAACAAAAAGTAAGTGTAAGATTAATATTACATTTAAAAGCTTTAAGAAAAGATGATTGACTAAAAATTTTATTTAAACCGAGGAAACAGCGCTTTTCAGCTTACTGATCAAAATAATTTTTCAAAAAATAATCCACTAATTTTTCTTCCAAAAAGCCCGCAAAAGTACAATTAATGTATTAATATTTAGTGTTTTATAATGTTATAGGTTTGTTTCAGAAATCAAAACGAAATAACAACTAATAAACCTATACTTATGAAACTTAAAGCATTATTATTCGGAGCAGCAATTTTTGGAGCAAGTTTTTTTGTAACTTCCACTTCTGAAAACGAGAACTCAGGTAATGAAATTCAAAAACAAGCTGTCGACAGATCATCGATCAAAGTTCCTGCTAACGGGTAGTTTAATTGCTATTGCAATAGCATTTTCACCTTATTTATTTTATATATATGAAATTTTCCCAAAGGGCAACGTTTGGGAAAATTCTTTTTTTACATATGAAAGTCTTTACTATGAAAATGTTCTGACAGCTGCCTGGACTTATCTTGGTAAATTAACTCCACTTTTTCTGCTCTTAATTTGGTTCTTCACTTGTAAGCATTGGTGGTATCATGTTATACTGGTACCTATTGGAATGTATACATATCAAATTATGAGTACATTTTACCAAGATGTATATAATGTTCAGGATCCAATGGATACTAATCAGCTAATTTATCTAGCCCCTTTTTTCATTATAATTCTATCTATTGTTTATCTCATAAGAATAAAAATCTTTGATAGAATCTACGGAATAGATTTAAGCGAACTTGAAGAAACCGATGTTTCAGTAATGTCTCCTATTTCTGAACGTGATCGCAAGGATCTACATGAATTTCGCCAGGACTTTTCACAGGAAAATCTTCAGGAGGATTATTACCAGAAACTTTAAATTTAGCTATTCTCTAAAATAGTTGTATTTTAATTCCTTAAAGTTTCACAAGTCTTAATATGGGAAAACAGGTCTCGCCTTTTACCAAAGAACAACTCATTCCACAGGAAGAAACCCTGGAAATTTTCAAGAACAAGGGAAAGCTGTTTATCGGCATGCCCAAAGAAACATCCTATCAGGAAAAGCGCATTTGCCTAAGTCCTGATGCAGTGGCAGCCATAACAGCCCACGGCCACAGGGTGATGATTGAATCCGGAGCGGGACGATGGGCCCGATTTAGTGACAAAGATTATTCAGATGCCGGTGCAGAGATCACCAAAGATACCAGGAAGGTCTTCTCCTGCCCTACCATTCTAAAAGTTGAGCCTCCATCCATGGAAGAGCTGGAATTTATAAATCCTCAAACTATCCTTATTTCGGCGCTTCAGCTAAAAACTCAATGTAAACAATACTTTCAGAAGCTGGCAGAAAAGCGCATTACGGCTCTCGCCTTTGAATTTATTCGGGATGATGACGGTACTTACCCTATTGTAAGAGCAATGAGTGAAATAGCGGGAACAGCTTCTGTGCTTATCGCTTCAGAAATAATGAGTAATCACGTAAAAGGAAATGGGTTGATGTTTGGAAACATCAGCGGTGTGCCTCCGATTGAGGTGGTTATTCTGGGCGCCGGAACAGTGGGTGAGTTCGCTACGCGTTCCTCTCTTGGACTTGGTGCCAGTGTAAAAGTTTTTGACAGCTCGCTTACGAGGCTAAGAGGTATTCAATCCAATCTTGGAAATACGTTTTATACTTCCACTATTCAACCGAAAAATCTTAGCAAGGCAATAAAACGTTGTGATGTTTTGATAGGAGCCGTAAGAGGAAAAAACCGCTCACCGGTCCTTATCACCGATACTATGGTGCAAACAATGAAACGCGGTGCTGTAATTATTGACGTTAGTATAGATATGGGTGGCTGTGTAGAAACCAGCGAGGTTACTT
>NZ_JBEPWD010000126.1:0-4749 GCF_041642575.1 Salegentibacter sp.
CACCGCCTTCTCAAACAAAAAATGTAGAATCCGGTGAGGATGTGCCTTTTGCCGTTATCGATGAAGTGCCTGTTTTTCCAGGTTGTGAAGAGTTGACATCCAATAATGGACGCAAGGAGTGTATGACGGGGAAAATCACCGATTTCGTTAGCTCAAACTTTAACGCAAAGCTTGGGGAGGAATTAGGGTTAACCGGAATTAACCGGGTTATCGTTCAGTTTAAAATAGATAAAACCGGGAATGTGGTCGAAGCACGCGCCAGGGCTCCTAAGCCTGAATTAGAAGAGGAGGCCATTCGCGTGGTAACTTCAATGCCTAAATTCTCTCCGGGTAAACAAAATGGAACTCCCGTAAATGTGATTTATTCTTTGCCAATAGTATTTGATGTAGGGGATGAATAGAAGCATCTTTATAATTATTTTAATGTTAACCATCAAAGCCGAAGCACAAACTTCGGCTTTGGCTGTTGCTGATAGTTTGTATGCTGTTGGGGAACATGATCAGGCCATTGAAAAGCTGGAAGCGGTAGCGCCAAAATCAGAAGTGGTCTATCTCAAACTCGCGAAAGTTTATAATGCCAACAGAAATGCTGAAGCGGCCCTAAGTAATTACCGGGAGGTGTTGGATCAAAATCCCAAGCGCCTGCTTACCGCGATAGAATATGGAAAACTTTTAGTGAAAACAGGAAGCCTGGAAAAAGCCGATAGCCTTTTTGCTGAACTTTCAGAAAAATATCCTGAGAATGCCAACTTTTATTATCAGCGCGGAATAATTAAAGAAAAGCAACAGGATAGCACTGCGCGAGACTTTTTTTTAAGAAGCCTCTCCTATGATATGACGCATCAGGGAGCTTTGTATAAGATCGCAAAAGAGGAGCTAAAGCACAGAAGGTACACTATGGCCGAACACTATAGTAAAAAGGGTCTCGAGACCAATCCCGGTAATGTTTCCCTGCTTTCCATTCTTGCACAAACCTATTCCTCGATTAAAGAATACCGGGAAGCCATTCCGCATTACGAAAAGTTACTGGAATTGGGGCAGGAGAGTGAGTTTATTTATTCCAAACTCGGTTATGCGAACTATCAATTGTTCGACTACAAAAGAGCGATTTTATATTATAATAAAGCCCTGGAATTTGAAGACCGCAACGCAGCCACCCATTTTATCCTCGGGAAATTATATGCCCAAACCGGTGACCTTGAAAAATCGGAAACGCATTTACTTATGGCCATTCTCATCAAAAAACAACCGGTGGATGCTGAATTCCTTAGCCTCGGGCTTACTTATAAACTTCAGAAAGAATATAAAGAAGCACTGGACTATTTCGATAAAGCATTAGAAGAAAATCCCGATAACCAACGGGCGCTTTATGAAAAAGCGGTGGCTGCCGATAATTATTATGAAGACAAGGAATTGGTTTTACAACATTACAATACCTATTTGCGGAAATATGAAGAGAATGGAAATCCGGGGATGCTCAGCTTAACCAGAAACCGGATTAAGGATATCAAAAAGAAACTTCATCTGGAAGAGTAAAACCAAAGTATTAGTATGAATACGGAAAAATAATTGCTCTCCTTATTTTTCTTTTTTTAAAGAGCTAAATTCTTCACAACAAGGACCTGAAAGAGTGTCTTCCAGGCAGAGCATAGGACCATCAATCTAAGAGACCTTTATTTTAAAGTTTCAAATGAAAAAATCATAATGGAGTCTGATTATCAATCCATTCTATCTTAAAAAGAATTATATCCCTTAGGCTCTGATGACTTTTGTTACTCCATAAAAACTTAGTGCATGGTACCTTTAAGTTAGAATCCTTTAGCCTGGATTTGAAATTATTGTGTCTAACGAAATATTTGGGTCATGAAAAGAATTTTACTTTTTTTATTAGGAGTTATTCCGGCTTTATTGTCCGGGTCAATATGGAGCCAGGAAACCAGTTTTCCATATACGGAAGGTTTTGAGGAAACCTTCATTATGCAAAATGAGAACTTTATTCCCAACTGGTCAGGGAACGAAGTTGATGGAGTAAGAATTTTCCAGGAGGATATTTTTACAAGATCTGGAAACTATTCCTTAGGTCTCTGGCCGGTAGTGGAGGAAGGTGAAGATGAAGAAGAAGTGGAGATCTTTGCACAGGTTCATCTCGACCTTACTGGAATGGAAAACGTTGCCGCTAACTTCTGGGTAGCTACCAGGGCCACAGGAGCCATGAAACACGTTAAGCTATTTATGCAGGTTTCCACCGATGGAGGTCAGAGTTTTGGCTCCAGACTTATTATGGGGTCAGATCGCCGGGGATTCAATAATGTGGATTCAGATTTTACGGAATTCACTTATGCTCTTCATCCTGACGCTTTTGATAATAGCGAAGTCGTGCTTAGATTCCTAACCAAAGCGGGCGCGCGAAAAGGAACAGTTGCTAAGGTTCTTATAGATGATGTGCTGATCTACGCAGCAGAGAGCGATATTTTCCCCCCGGTAGCTCTTGAGCCTAAACCAATAAGCACTGATGAGATACAAATAGAATTCAGTGAACCGCTAAACAATACCGCCCTGAACATTTCAAACTATACTCTGAATTCGGTTCCTGTGGAAGGAAGTGTTGAAATTTCAGATGGTGGGGATGTGGTTATACTTCATTTATCCTCGCCTATTGAGATAGGAAGATATTATGAACTCGGAATATCCAATGTTGAGGATCTGGCAGGCAATGTGATGGAACCTATGACTACAGATATCATTTATAACCCAATGCAGGGAGGCCTGGTGATAACCGAGATCATGTATGATGAACCTCCTGTAGGACAAAGGGATGATCTTGAATTTATTGAGCTCTATAATGCTACTGAAAACCCTATAGAGCTTGGAGGTCTGAGGATAAAAGGGGGAATTACCAGCGGCCGTTTACCCGAATATACCCTGGAGCCCGGAGCCCATTGGGTCACTGCAAAGGATGCAGCAATTTTCACCGAATTCTTCGGGGTTCCGGCACATGAATGGCACGGGGCAAATTTAAGCAATGATGAGCCTGAAACCATCTATATTATCAATACCGATCATCATTCTGATGTCATGATAGATATTGTTACCTATGGAATTGGTTCTCCCTGGCCGGAAGGTGCTGTGGGAGGAGGTTACTCTATGGAGCTTTGTGATGCCAGCCTGGATAATAACGATCCTGCCAATTGGAGTGATGCTACTATGTATGCAGGCACTTATAAAGGATATGAAATTTATGCCAGCCCGGGGAAAAGCTGCTGTACCTCTGAGATCCTTGTGGATGCAGGACCTGATAAGATAGTTTATACCGGTTTACCTGATAAATTCAGTTGTACTGAACTGTCTTTTATGGTTTCCGGAGGAACACCACCTTATACATACAGCTGGACTTCTTTGCCTGAGCTTTCCGGATCAGAAGTAGAAGTATGTCCGGAAATTACCACCACCTATACCGTGACAGTCACAGATGCACAAGGTTGTTGGGGTACTGATGAGGTTGTTGTTCTGGTATCAGATATTTCAGAAAAGCAGAAGGTAGAGTTATGCTATAACGAAAAAACTCTTTCAGTTCCACCTGCAGCAGTTAAATCTTTCCTTGCAAAAGGAGCGGTGCTGGGAGCCTGTGAGGATCTCTTAGATACACCTGGTTCCGTTGATGAAATTGTAAATATCAATATATATCCTAATCCATCTGCCGGACCAGTAACTCTTGAGTTTAAAACCCTGTTAGAAGGTAGAGCTTCTGCAGAGGTGTTTAATCTTTCCGGAAAGAAAATGAGCAATCTCTATATTGGAAATGTACTGCCTGATACTGATTACAGCTTTGAATTGAATACTAGTAACTGGCCTAACGGATTCTACATCTTCGTAGTTAAAACAGGAGGAACAACTACCTCCCGCCAGTTCATTGTTAGGAAATAATATTTTTACCTGATGAAGAAACCGGGATAGCCCGGTTTCTTCTTTTATAGTAACAAGAGTAAAGTTTTTCGTTCCTACAGGAGAAAAGCAGCCTTTTTATTAGATAGAAGTTCCCTTCATTTTCATTACTTTTGTCTAAAGTCAAAGCGCTGTTTGCTAATGAAAAGAACTTTACTTCTGCTATTACCAATATTCCTATTTGCCTGTAATTTCGAGACTAAAAAGATCTCTTCGGAAGAAGTGCTGGAACTCGAATCTCAAACTCTCAACTGGAAGGAAGTAGACCAGTATCCTGCTTTTGAAGACTGCCAGGATGAAACCGAACTCACTGCAGCCCGCGATTGCTTTGAGCGGGAAGTCGCTGAAAATGTGTATGCTTACCTGGCTAAACAGGAACCCGTAGTTACTGAAGCTATCAACGATACCTTATTGCTGTATTTAAAAATAAGCAAGGAAGGCCGGCCTGAGATCGATTCGGTAGAGATCGATTCCACAACCACAAAACAGTTACCCGAGATTAGAAGTTGGCTGACTCAAAGTATCGATTCGCTGCCAAAAATTTATCCTGCCAGTAAACGAGGCGTTCCGGTGTCTACGGTTTTTAAAATGCCTATTCTGATCAAGGCGGAATAGTTTTTCATACCCCAAGCATCATCTCATCAAAATCCAATATTTGCTTTTCCTTATAATCATTAAGGAGGTTACAAATGAGGTGTCCTATGGCATCATGGCGTTCCTGCGACTTAGCCATAAACTGTATTTTACTCCAGCCCCTAATATCGCACACCATCATTCCTTTAGCATCCCGAATAGTTTGTGCCGATT
>NZ_JBEPWD010000127.1:0-2211 GCF_041642575.1 Salegentibacter sp.
AGAAAATGAACCTAAGCTCACTACTTACTCCTATTCCGAATTAATAAACAGGATAACTTCTATTCCTGAAACCACCAAATTTGAAGAGGTACTTCATGATTTTGATGTTTCGGTCCATGGAAAAATGGCGAATGTTTCCACGCCTTTTTCATTTTATCTGAATGGAGAATTTAGTCATTGCGGGGTGAATTCATTTCATCTAATGCAAGTTGAAGACGAGTGGAAGATCATTTACCTGGTAGACACCCGGGAAAAGCATGGTTGCCGGGAAGATTAAATATCTCTTACACAGCGAAACCCAAGATGTTCCAGGCTGCTGTCTGGAGTAGAGCTCATCCTGGCAGAGTTACGGTAACCCGTGCAATAGGATTCGCTGCATAAAAATGACCCGCCCCGAATCACCTTATGCTGCTCGGAATTAAAATATTCCTTGAAATAACCACCGGTTCTGTTTTCAAGCCGACTATAAGCGTTGGGGTAGTAGGTGTCCAGGCACCATTCCCAGGCATTTCCAGCAATATCGTAAAGTCCGAAATCATTGGCCGGAAAACTTTTAACCGGAGAAGCTTTTTCGAAACTGTCTATTTTAAAATTGGAAACCGGGAAATTTCCCTGGTGAAAGTTTACAAAATCCGGAGCTTTGGAAAAATCATCACCCCAGTGATATATCTGTTTTTCTTTGCCTCCCCGCGCCAGGTACTCAAACTCAGCTTCGGAGGGCAGGCGTTTTCCGGCCCATTTGGCATAAGCCATGGCGTCGTACCAGGAAATCTGGACAACGGGTAAATTATCTTTTCCTTCTATTGAGCTATCCGGACCTTCGGGATGTTTCCAGTTGGCCCCTTCCACGAATTTCCACCAGGCTTCAGGATTTTCAGGATCAAAAACCATAGCTCCCGGGGAATAGGCTTTGCCATTAATTTTAAATTCTCTTTCAGCAGTAGTTTTATAGCCAGTAGCTTCAATAAATCTCAGGAATTGCGCATTGGTCACCTCGGTTTCGTCAACCCATAGATCTTTTATTGTTTCTTGGTGCTGAGGAAATTCATCCTGCCGGGCTTGTTGGGAATTGCCGCCCATCGTGTAGGTGCCACCTTCAACTTTTACCATTCCTTTGGTTGCTGCTGAATTTTCCCGCACTTCGATATTTTCAATTTCTGCCATCATTCTCTCGTGAAAGCCTTCGGAAGTATCTTCTGAAGCTTTTTCTGAAATTTCTTCTGAAGTGGTGTCGGATTCAACATTTTTACAACTGCTGAAGCTTAGGAATAAAAAGAGAAGGGAAAGAGAAAATTTCGAGGAAAAGGGCATAACCAAAAATCTTTCGGCTAAGATAAGAAAGTGAATAATATTGAGATTCTTCCGCAGAAGAGTGTCTGGGCAATTATAATTTTATAAATGCAAATTGAGCGGAGTGGGAAAAAATATCTCCACTCCGCTCGAATTGTCTAAAATTTATGGCTTCAATACCACCCGGAAACGAGCTTTATTATTTATCATTCTGTCATAGGCTTCATTCACCTTATCCAGAGGAAATTCTTCAATGGTGGGTTTGGTACCGGTTAATGCACTGAAGTTTAAAGTATCTTCAGAATCCATAGCAGTACCGCTGGGCCATCCCGCTACCGATTTTCTTCCCATCAATAATTCCATTGGCGAGACTTCTATCGGGTCGCCTGTTGCCGCTACCATGAGTAACTTTCCATCGGTTCCCAGGCCTCCAATAACCGAAGTTATCGCTTTGCTATAAGGTGCTGTGGCCAGGATGAGTTTTGCTCCTCCCAGTTTTTGTAATTCTTCGGCGGCATCTTTCTCATCTGTATTGATGAAATGGTGTGCTCCGAGTTCTTTGGCGAGATCTTTTTTATCGTCACTGGTGGAAATTGCCACCGTTCGCATTCCCATTTTGGCAGCATACTGAACTGCCAGGTGGCCCAGGCCACCAATTCCCTGTACAGCTACAAGATTTCCAGGTTTAATCCCCGAATTTCTTAAGGCATTAAAAACCGTAATTCCCGCACAGAGCAGGGGAGCGGCTTCAGCAGAAGAAAGTTCTTCAGGAATAGCAGCAATAGCTTCTTTTGGGGCACACATATATTCTGCATAACCTCCATCATAGGAAATCCCACTGATCTGGGCATTTTCGCAGCTAATAAAATCGCCTCGGCGACAGGGTTCACATTCGAAACAATGTCCGCCGTGCCAGCCAAC
>NZ_JBEPWD010000127.1:2311-4709 GCF_041642575.1 Salegentibacter sp.
CTGAATTTTCTTAAAAATCGTGATGGTTTCAGGGCCAGGAAGAATAGAAACAGCAAAAATGCTGAAAGTACCACCAAACTGTATTTTAAAATAGAATTTGCTTCCGCAGGAATAAATGCAAGGGCTATAAAACTTAAAACCGCACAAATAAAAATATAGATATCGCTAAGACTGGGTTTTATCAGACTTCGAAAAAGACTTTCTTCCAGCACCGGAGCTATTACAACAGCCATAATTATGAAAGCCAGCGGACTCTCATTCATAAAATTAAAGAGCTCGGTTTGCTGATATTTTTCGAGATCTATTGAAGGAATTACGGTAGTAAGAAAACCAAGCAGAAAAAAGAATAAAAAATAAGATCCCAGCATTAACCAATAATTGCGAAACAGGTTTCTGGTCTTGGGGGATAGTTTTAGTAACTGCAAGATTTTAATTTTTACTGCAATTTAAAACTGTTTGAGGTTTATGCCACGAATTCACAAATATTAATTTTGGTTTCTCCCTCCTTCGGAGGGAGCCAGGGGGATGCCCTTAACAATCACTCAGGCTAACCTTTACGGCCAGTCCGCCTTCTGAGGTTTCTTTATATTTTGAATTCATATCTTTTGCGGTATCCCACATCGTTTCAATCACTTTATCCAGTGGTACCTTTGCCTTACTGGCATCACTTTCCAACGCGATTTCAGCAGCATTTATGGCTTTAATCGCACCCATAGAGTTTCTTTCGATACAAGGCACCTGAACCAATCCCGCGATTGGGTCGCAGGTAAGGCCAAGGTGATGTTCCATCGCGATCTCGGCAGCCATAAGGGATTGCTCGGGAGTACCTCCCAGAAGATCGGTTAAGCCGGCTGCGGCCATTGCTGATGAAACTCCAATTTCAGCCTGGCAACCGCCCATGGCAGCAGAAATGGTAGCTCCTTTTTTAAATAAACTACCAACTTCTCCGGCTACCAGCATAAAGCGTTTCAGGTCTTCAAAAGTAGCCTGGTGATTTTCGATCACCATATAATACATCATTACGGCGGGAACGGTTCCGGCGCTACCGTTGGTGGGAGCAGTTACCACACGGCCCAGAGAGGCATTTACCTCGTTCACACTAAAAGCGAAACAACTAACCCATTTAAGGATCTGGCGAAATTTCACTTCAGTCCTTCTTATGGCTGTAATCCATTCTTCCGCATTGGAATATTGCTCGTCGCCTATGAGGCGCTGATGCATCTCAAAGGAGCGGCGTTTAACATTTAATCCCCCGGGAAGGATGCCTTCAGTATGACAGCCTACGTACATTGAATCCAGCATCACATCCCATATCTGGCGCAGATTGGCATCTATTTCTTCATCGCTGCGAAGCGACCTTTCATTTTCCAAAACTATTTCTGAAATACTCTTGTTTTGCTCTTTACAATATTTGAGAAGTTCTGTTCCTTTTTCTATAGGAAATGGGAACTCCAAAAAACTTTGCATTTTTTTGCTGGCATTCTTCCGTTCTTTTTTTACCACAAAACCACCGCCAATGGAATAGAAAGAAGAGGAGTATTTTTTTCCGTTGGAAAGACTTGCTCTAAATGTCATTCCGTTTGGATGGAATTCCAGGAATTTCCGGTTGAATTTAATGTCAGTTTCCGTACTGAAATTAATAGGAAACTCGCCATTGAGTAGCAAGCTGTTTTCCCTCCTTATTTTTTCCATTTCAGGCTCGATAAGGTTAATGTCCATAGTCACGGGGTCGTGGCCTAAAAGCCCTAACAAAGTGGCGATATCGGTAGCATGACCTCTTCCGGTTAAGGAAAGTGAACCATAAAGGTCTATATGAATTTGTTCAACCTGTTCGAAACAGCCTTTTTTCTTTAATTCAGCAATAAAACGCTGGGCGGCACGCCAGGGACCAAGGGTGTGAGAGCTGGATGGGCCAACGCCCACCTTCAGCATATCAAAAACGCTAATACATTCGATTTTTCGCATTCAGAGCAAATATTTGAGTGCAAAAATAGGGATTTGTCAGGCTTCAGCATAGCTTAATAAGGAAAGTTTACAACGATTTCGTAACGCAGATTTGGCAAGGCTTTTAGGATAAAGTGACATCCTGTCAGAAGTTTTCTGCTGGCATAATGATTGACTTTAACACTCCGAACACAAAAAGAATCTAATAAATATAAAATTCAACGTATAAAGTTATGAGTAAAATAATTGGAATTGACTTAGGTACTACCAACTCGTGCGTTGCCGTAATGGAAGGAAACGAGCCAACGGTAATACCTAATGCCGAAGGTAAGAGAACTACGCCTTCTGTAATTGCCTTTGTGGAAGGCGGCGAAATAAAAGTAGGAGATCCTGCAAAGCGTCAGGCTGTAACCAACCCTGAAAAAACTGTAGCGTCTATCAAGCGTTTTATGGG
>NZ_JBEPWD010000128.1:0-4611 GCF_041642575.1 Salegentibacter sp.
CAAATGATATGAAAGAAAATGTAGGTAAACTAGATCAGCTCATCCGCAGCATTGCAGGTCCCGCCTTAATTGGAGTAGGATACCTGGCGTTGGGTGGAAATAAAGGAAAAATTGAAGGTCTTGCCTCTATAGTGGTGGGAACCCTTCTTACAGAGAGTGCTATTACCAAAGTCTGCCCCGTGAATTATTTTTTCGGTATTGACTCTCGCAAACGTAAAAGTCCTGTCAAAAAGATCAGGGAAGCTCTCATCTAAGCCTGGTAAGTTGAAAATATATTATGGGCGATGAAAAGAATGTAGAAGACAAAGCGGAATCCATAAGGATACCGCTTTTTTCTTTCCATCAGTTATGTTCAGAATTACCTCCAAAGGAAAGCTCAAAACTCCTATGGAATCCTTCTTTTTAACTTTTAATATCAATTTCTTGTGACTTACCCACGGGTAAGCCATCCCCTTTTACTTGCGGTGGCAATAGCGTATGGAGTAATCCAGAATAAACCAAAGGTGTAGAGAATGCTGTAGGAATACGCCCAGAAGGATTCAGATAGATTATATCTTTTCGCATAGAACAAGACCGGGAAGCTCGACCAGATCAGGATGCTGAGTAAGGTTGAGCTTAAGAAAAGCACAGGATCCATGGAGATGAAGAAAAGCATCATCAAAATTGTTGGATAACTCATCACCAGTTTCAACACCTGGTTAAGGAACAGCAGTCGCGATCCTGTTTTGGAGCTTTCCCTGAAATCTGTGAATACATATTTTGCCATTGCAATATTCTCACGAACATTACTTCTCCCCCATCTGATAAACATTTTATAGAGTCCGGTGTATTTTTCAGGCACGTTGGTATAGGCGAATGCGTTTCTTTGAAACAGGACATGATACCCCTGCTTCAGGATCATATTGGTCATAGCACGATCCTCACCGATATCTGAAGCTTTCCCCATAAAAGTCTGGTTGATCCATTCATCAAGACAGCCAAATACCGCTTTTCTTCTGTAGGCAGCAAGAGCACCCGGGGTACAAAGCACCGATTCCAGACTACTTTCAGCAGAACGAACAAACTCGAAACTCAAAACGAAGCTTACATCCAGCATCTTAGGCAGCATAGCCTTTTTTCCGTTGTTGAGCACACGGATATTTCCTGCTACTGCTCCACATTTTTCGTTCACTACGAACGGACTTACCAGGTTGCGCAAGGTATCACTGGTAACCTCAGAATCACTGTCTACGGTTACAAAGACCTCTCCGGTTCCAATATGGAATCCGCGGTAAAGTGCGTGGCGCTTTCCTTTGTTTTCGGGCTGCTGGTAGATGCTCACACGGTCTCCCAGTTCTCGTTTAGCTTTCTGCATCCATTCCCAGGTATTATCCTTACTCCCATCGTCAATGGCCAGTAACTCCAATTTATGTGCGGGATAGTCACTCTTTGCTAGGCTCATAAGCGTAGCCCAAACCTGCTTTCCTTCATTATAGGCAGGTACGATAACGGTACAGGTAGGCAGATCTTCATTATTAACAGAACTAATTGGCTTATAACGCAGGTAGAGATACAGGTTATAAAAGAAGAAGCCGGCTCTGAATAGAAGTAAGGATCCTGTGATCGCCAGGACGGTCATTCCCCAGGTGGAATCCAGCCCATCGAGATTATACCGGGTGAAATCAGCTTGTAAGGCATAAACCAGGTAAGCGGCACCAAATAGCAATGCCAGGCTACTTGCTCTTACCATGATCCCCCTGAGATCTCGCGACTTGTTTTTCCCTTTGGAAAATTCATTAAAGGCAGATTCCTTTGTGGAATAATTTAATTGCTCTGAAGCTATGGTATTCGTTTTCATTGTTATTGTCTTGTTTTCGTTGTGGTCCTGATGGCTTTTTCTCTCCATCACTGCACCTGCCAGCCTTAGCAATCCACGTACCAACTAGCTAAAAGGCTCATCCTGAATAGTGAATTTTTATATTTCTCATAGGAGTTGGGGAGATTTTCTACGATTGTGACCGATTTTTCCCGGTTGGATGGTTTCCGTTCCCGGTTCTCTGTTCTCCGTTGTCTGTTTTCAGTTTTCGGTTATTTTCTTTTTGGAGTTTATTGTTTGTTGTTTTACCACTAAAATTCATGTTTAAGCCTAAATACAAAGTTTGAAAGCCCGGGAGGTAATTAGTTTAGCCTGAAATATTTTAGTAGTTTTAAAAAAGCTTTCCGCAGCTAATTAGGTTTCGGCTTTCAACGTGGTTTCAAAACATTTTTTATGAAGAAAATTACAGGCTTTATTATTTTTCTACTTATCAGTCAGTTTTCATTATCTCAGGAGAGCGTAATTCAGGAAAAGGATATTTCGGTTTTAAATCAAAAAATTGATTCCCTGAAAAAGGTATTTGCAACAGGCAATATTCCGCAGTTTAAATCTCTTCCACAAACCACCGGCGATTACTTTGACTTCAAGACCAGTTCCCCGGAAGTGTTTATTGCAGCTTTGAAGAAAGCTACTCCTCTTGACTCTTTGAAGAAAGACTTTCCGAATCTACAGGTAGACAAGGAGCTTCTGGTTATTAAAAACAATTATCAGTTAAATTCAGGAGATAAGAAACTTCAAATCAAATCTTTCGATATCAAAAACAGCAGAGGACATAAGATCAGCCTTGAATACACAGATTCCCTGGACCGGGGAAATTTGAAGTTTTATTATTCCTCTTATAGACCAAAGGGTGATAGTATAACAAGCATACGTGGGTTCTACCTTAAAGATAAGTTTACTCAACAGGAAATACCCGAAAAGTATTCCCGATGGGTCAATTATACCGATATTATGGTGCAACCCGAAGAGCAGATTTTCTATAATTCCAACACGATGCCCGGGTACAGCCTTAGAGACAAGAATATAGATTCCGTGGTCGATTATTATGCCAAGGTTACCAACAAGCCTGAGTTAGAAAAAGACGGGGATTGGAAGGCGCACCGTATGGAACTGGAGCAATGGGAAGAAAAACGAGGTGCTTATTCCGATAGTTTATTTAAAAATGATCCTGAGTTTAAAAGCCTACTTTCCCATGCCCTGGAATATGCTGAAGAAAATAAGAAATCTAACGGGGAGCTGGAGTTTTTCACGGCCCGGCATATTTCTAAGAAACAGGCCCTTAACTTGATGAGGAATAATCAACAGGTAGGCAGTTGCAGCTTTGACAACGGCCCGGTGAACCAACAGAAAAGAATGGCCAGCCTGGCAGCAGAAATACCCAATTGGAGCGTGTTTATTAAGTCATTTCTGAATGTGATGAATGACAATGTCTCCAGGGTAGCCAATAGCAATATAGCCTCGAATGCAAGAAGCACTTATATCGAGGAACTCCTCAAATTGGATCTAAATCTAAAAGATCTTCTGCTGGGATCGAGTATGCGGATTAGCGATAGCAAAAATGAGCATTATTTTTCAGATGGCGGCAAGATAGGAAAAGCCTTCGCTTCTTTAGATGACACCTATAAAGATCAATTTGAACAGAGCCTGGAAGAGTTGATCAAAGACGAGGAGTTAGATTCCTTTAATAAACTTCATTTTTATAACACTTTAAATAATTATCATTATTTCCTGGAAGAAGGCCCCAGGAAGGAGCGGGTGAAAGAGAATATTGAACATCTAGGTCAGGTATTACCATGGGAGATAAGATCCCGGATTGAAAACCCACATAAAGAACTAACGGATCTGTTAGGGGATGAAAAGGAGGCTCTTGAGTCTTTTGACATCCTGGATTCTTCGATTGGAAGTATATATTCCTACAGCTACGATGGTGATTGCTGGATGGCTACTATTAAGGATAAGGAGGAAGAAAATCTCCTTTACGATCTTACCATGCCTATGGAAGACGGTATAACTCCTTTAAGTAATTTCCTGGCAAAAAGGGAAGACTTAAAAAAACAGATAAAGAAACATCCTTTCATCAATGAAATAATGGAGGCCGAGACCGGGATTAAACTCTATCTTCTTTTTACCGAAGACCGATCCTTTTCCAAATATAACAAGCGTTCCCTGGAATCTATTCCTGTGAAATTAAGAGAAACATTAAATTTCGAAAATGCCATTTCCTTTTACTTTTCTTATCCAAATCGGAAGTCGGTTCGTTTTATCCTGTTTGAGAATAACCAATTATTGCTATTAAGACTTCCGAAAGGCTATGAACTTCCAGGCTATGATTTTGAAGCCCTGTTAAGCAGAACGGAAAAAGGCTTTCTTAGTCCCACTTATCACAGTTACAGGTTATTTGATGAGAATGGAGTAATGCTAAATTAGGATTCTATAAGTTCTCTTTTGGAGCCCATCCCAGATTTTATTAGATACCGGTGCTTTTAGGAAACACTTGGACGGTAAGATGTTTATACTTCCGGTTCCATAATTAAAAATTAAACGAATGTCCGTTCTGTACAATGCTGCAGAATCTAATCCACTTACTTTTAGATAGTTGATAAGTTTATAGTATCAACTGCTTTCCAAATTCATTTGTTAAGCAATATTCTAATTCCCTACACTTTTGCCCTCCCTGGCCTACTATAATTAGTACACAATACTATTTGTATAATTTATAAAACCAACCAATATGAAAACTTCAGCGCTTTCCAATT
>NZ_JBEPWD010000129.1:0-4526 GCF_041642575.1 Salegentibacter sp.
ATATTATCAGGCAGCACTTACTTTTAACAAGAGAGATCTTATAAGCGTTCTAAAAGCATACGGAGTTAAAGCGGCGACGAACTATTTTCTCAATAAAGAAGATAACATCAAGCCTACAGAAATTATTAACCGCGTAGGTCTCCCCTGTTTTGTAAAGGCTAATCGTGCCGGAAGTAGTTTTGGGATTACCAAAGTAAAAAAAGAGGAAGACCTTATTCCTGCCGCTAAAACCGCATTTAAGGAGGACGACGAGGTAATTATTGAGTCCTTCCTGGATGGCACCGAAGTTTCGGTGGGAGTGATCACGTGGAAAGGAAAAGTACGCGCTCTTCCGGTGACCGAGATTATTTCTGAAAATGAATTCTTCGATTATGAGGCCAAATATCTGGGAAAATCCCAGGAAATCACGCCGGCAAATATTTCAGAAGAAGATGCCAAAAAAGTTCAGGAGATCGCTAAATTGATCTATTCCAAGCTGAAAATGAAAGGATTCACCCGATCAGAATTTATCTTTCATAATGGGGAACCATATTTTATTGAAATGAATACCACGCCCGGATTAAGCCAGGCCAGTATTTTACCTCAACAAGCCCAGGCTGCAAAAATTAGCCTCACCGATCTTTATGGAAGCGCGGTGGAAGCAGCTTTAAGATAAAAAACCATTCGGGAATATTTATATTTACGGAGTTTTCTGATTTTAAAGGTGCGAATAGAAAAAAAGTTTTCCGCTTGCGTGGGAGAGACTGAAATAGTTTTCCGCCTTCACGGAAAAGACTAAATTATGTTATTATGAGAAAAGCTGTATTTCCAGGATCATTTGATCCTTTAACCCTTGGCCACACCGATATTATTGATAGAGCTCTGCCTCTGTTTAAAGAAGTAATTCTTGCTATTGGTACAAATTCCGATAAGAATTATATGTTTTCTCTTGATGTAAGACTTCATTTTTTAAAGGAAACTTATAAGGATGAACCCAAAGTAAAGGTGATGACCTATAAAGGCTTGACTGTTGATTTCTGTAAAGAACAGGAAGCCGATTTTATTTTGCGCGGTATTAGAAATGTTCAGGACCTGGAATTTGAAAAAGCTATCGGGCAGACCAATTTCAAGATGTCCGGGATAGACACTGTATTTCTAATTTGCTCTTCGGGACATAGTCATATTTCCTCAACCGTAGTTCGGGATGTGATAAAACACGGTGGCGATTATGAATTCATGGTTCCCGATGTAGTTCGAAAATAAGCTTTAGAAAATATAATTCAGCTGCAGTCCACCGTAATAATTTCGAGGATTTCCGGGATAATAATATCTTGGTGCCGCACCCCCAAAACCAACGGCATTCGTCAAAATACTGGCTGCATAGTGTTCATCAAAAATATTATTGATCCCGGCATACAGGTTGAACTCCAAACGCTTAATTATCTCAAAAGACCAGGAAGCCTTGAGATCTACTACCTGATAATTCTCGGAATATCCTGAGTTGGCATCATCCAGAGCAATTTCTCCCACTGCCCTGTACCCCGCAAAGAAATTTAAGCCCGAATCGCTTTCAAGATTCATCCCTAAGTTAATTGTGGATTTTGGTACCCCCGGTAATTCGTTCCCGGAGAAATCCTGATCGTTGTTTTCAAATTCATCGAATTCAAAGAAGTTAAAAGCGGCATTGAAATAAGGTTTTGCCAAAATCCCGGAAGTCAGGTTGAAATCATAATTCGCTAGAAATTCGAGTCCGTTATGAGTTGTTTTTCCGGCGTTAAGCCCAATGTAACGGTCTTCTGCCACCCGTTGTGCAACCAAAAGATCTTCAATCCTGATGGAATATGCCGAAAATTCAGTGTAAAGCCGATTGTTTAACCAATTCCCTTTAAAACCAAGTTCATAATTGATTCCGGTTTCGGGTTTAAGTTCGGTGTTGATCTGTCCTTCCGGGGTTAAAGTTTCAGCTACCGTAGGAGTTGAGAAACCGTGACTTATATTCGCAAAAAAATTCTTTCCGGGGCTAATTTCGTAAGTGCTTCCAATTCGCGGGGAAAAAATGAGATCAAATTCATAATCTCCGGATTGGTCTACCTCATCCCCTGCGAATAGATCGTTGAGGCTATAACGGGTGGAATTGAAATTAAATCCCCCTTCCAGCTTCCATTTTTCCGTTAAATCGAAATTTATCTGGCCAAAAAAATTGGTGTAATTTCGATCCTGTTCATTGCCGCTAAGGCGCTCACCCATTACGCTACCCTGGTTCTCAAATTCCCGGAACAAATTTTCAAAGGTTGCTGTATTATACCATTCATTGTAATATTCTGCTCCAAAACTTAACTGTGAGGGTTTATTAAATATAATTGAATTTAGCTGAAACCTTGTTCGTGCTCCCGCCGAAGCCTGTTCTTCCTTTAAAATATCAAAAGGGCGTGGTTCATACCCATTTCTAAAATTTAAATAGATGCTGGTGGTATTGCTGAAATTTTCGGAAAAATAATGCTGATAAGATGTCCCAAGCAGACCGCGGTCATAAGATTCAAAACCGCGCGCAGCTTCCCAGTTCGCATCGGCACTACTTGGATTGTTCATAAAATCATTTTCATTAATCGAACTGGGGATATATGCTTTAAGTTTTGTAAAACTGGCTAAAAGAGAAAGACTGTTATTGTCTGAAGTTTGTAGCCTGGCATTTACAAGTGCGGTTTGCCGCTTATATTCTCCATTGTCACGATATCCATCGCTGGTTAGATCGGTATAATTTGCATGAATAGCAGTGTTCTCTGTAGCATGCATTGCCCTGACCACATTTTTCCTGGTATTAAAACTCCCAATTTGAGATTTTAGCCCAACTTCGGTCTTCGGTGATTTTGGAAGTGCAGAAAAAAGATTGATTGAACCTCCCAAACCAGCCCCGTAAACACTGGAACTTGGGCCTTTTATCACCTCGATGCGATCAAGACTTTCAGGGTCAATATCATCCAGGGTGAGTTCTCCCTCGGCTGTGGTTAGCGGTATCCCATCAAAGTATGATTGAATGCGGTTAGTGCTGTATTGTGAACGCGCACCAATACCTCGAATGTTTATCTTATTGGTATTCAACGCTCCCTGATTTACAAACATTCCCGGCACATTATTGAATTTTTCCACCAGGTTGGTATTATCTCCCCGTTTTAAGTCGGTGCCCGAAATTACATTAACGGCAGCCGCTAGGCTTTGTAGACGGGATGGAATAATCGTACTCCTTATTATCACCTCGGAGAGGCTTTCAGTAGTTGGAATTAACAGAAAAGCCTGTTCAGCATTTAAATTTTCTACTTTCACCTTTAGCTCCTGAAAACCCAAAGCAGAGATCACAAGACTGACGGGCAATTGTTCAATTTCAATATTAAATTTCCCTTCAGCATCAGAAACAGCAACAGTTCCTGAGTTACTGTTCACTATATTGGCATTTTCAATTGGTTCGGAGGTTGCGGAATTTAAAATCCTTCCTGTCAAATTTTGGGCATAAAAGGTTCCAAAACTGCAAAACAGTAAGAAGGATACCAGTAATTTTTTTTTCAATATTTCTACTTATTTGTAGGAGACCTTCCAAATCACATTCGCATCATCATCATTTACCAGTAAGGAGCCATCGGGTAAAGTTGTTACTCCTACAGGGCGTCCATAGACTTCGCTTGCTTCTTCATCTGCTATAAAACCGGTTAAAAAATCTTCAGGTTCTCCCGGGTTTCCATTTTCATCGAAAGGTACGAAAACTACTTTATATCCCACAAACTCTGCGCGGTTCCAGGACCCATGTTGACCTATAAATGCACCATTTTGATACTTTTTGGGAAACTGACTATGAGTATAAAATTCAAGACCCAGGGATGCACTATGCGAAACTAACGGCACATCGGGCACAATAGCTTTCTCCACCAGTTCCAAATGCGGATCCTCTTCCCAACGGGGATCCTGGATTTGCCCGAAATAGGAATAAGGCCAGCCGTACCAGCCATTTTCGCGGACACTGGTTATATAATCGGGCACTAATTTATTACCTATTTTATCGCGTTCATTAACTGCTGTCCAAAGTTCTCCGGTCGCCGGGTTCCAGTCCATCCCAACGGGATTTCTTAATCCTGCCGCAAATATCTTCTCTCCGGAACCATCGGGATTAATTTCAAGAATTGCGGCACGGCGTTCCTCTCTATCCATTCCATACTCTCCTACATTACTGGCAGAGCCAACCGAAACATATATTTTAGTACCATCTTCACTAGCTATAAGGTTTCTTGTCCAGTGATTATTGTAACCTCCCGCAGGTAAATCGAGAATCTTTTCACCATTCTTTTTTATCTTTTTATCACCTTCGGAATAGGGATAACGGTATAGCCCATCGGTATTGGCAACATAAAAATATTCGCCTAGAACCAGCATGCCGTAAGGCTGATTCAGATCCTCAAGAAAAACATCTCTGAAATCCGGCTTTCCGTCACCATCCTCATCACGTAAAATGGTGATTCGATCGGCACTGTCTTCTGTGTTGGATTCTACCACAAAAATAT
>NZ_JBEPWD010000130.1:0-4521 GCF_041642575.1 Salegentibacter sp.
CTTAAGGAGGCGAAGTCGGAAGGAGAGAGTATCAAAAAGGATAAGATCCTGCAGGCTAAAGAGAAATTCATTGAGCTAAAGACCGAACACGAAAAGGTTATCCTGAGTCGGGATAAAAAGATCAACGAGACCGAAAAGCGGGTTCGGGATAAAGAATCACAGGTTTCCAGTGAACTTGCTAAAAACAAGAAGCTGAATAAAGAGCTGGAAGAAAAACTCCAGGATTATACCTATCGAACAGAATACCTTGAAAAGAAGAAGGAAGAGATAGATAAACTTCATAACAGCCAGATACAGCAATTGGAGGTTATCTCAGGGCTTTCAGCCGAGGATGCAAAATCTCAGCTTACAGAAACTTTAAAAGACACTGCGAAGGCTGATGCGATGGCTATGATACAGGATACTGTAGAAGAGGCTAAACTTACAGCACAGCAGGAAGCCAAAAAGATCATTATCAATACTATTCAGCGTATAGGAACTGAAGAAGCTGTGGAGAACTGCGTTTCGGTATTTAACCTGGAAAGCGATGATGTTAAAGGAAGGATCATTGGGAGAGAAGGTCGGAACATCCGCGCTCTTGAGGCAGCAACCGGCGTAGAGATCATTGTAGATGATACTCCGGAAGCTATTATTCTTTCCTGTTTTGATTCTGTAAGAAGAGAAGTAGCGAGACTTTCACTTCACAAGCTGGTAACCGATGGACGTATTCACCCGGCCAGAATAGAGGAGGTGGTGAAAAAGACCAGAAAACAAATTGAAGAAGAAATAATAGATATAGGAAAGCGTACCGTTATTGACCTTGGTATTCATGGGTTACACCCTGAGCTCATAAAGATTGTGGGTAGAATGAAATACCGTTCGTCTTATGGTCAAAACCTATTACAACATTCACGAGAAGTTGCTAAACTCTGCGGGGTTATGGCTTCCGAGCTCGGTTTAAATGCCAAGCTTGCCAAACGTGCCGGATTACTTCACGATATCGGGAAAGTACCGGATACTGAAACAGAAGTACCTCACGCTATCCTGGGAATGCAATGGGCAGAGAAACACGGGGAGAAGCCTGAAGTTTGTAATGCCATTGGAGCTCACCACGATGAGATAGAAATGAACTCCTTGTTATCGCCAATCGTACAGGTTTGTGATGCAATAAGCGGTGCCAGACCAGGTGCAAGACGCCAGGTGCTTGATTCCTATATTCAACGTTTAAAAGACTTAGAGGATATCGCCTTTGGATTTCCAGGGGTTAAGAAAGCTTACGCCATCCAGGCCGGTAGAGAATTACGTGTAATCGTAGAGAGTGAAAAAGTTACCGATGAAAAAGCATCCAACCTTTCCTTTGAAATCTCTCAGAAGATCCAGACAGATATGACCTATCCAGGCCAGGTTAAAATCACCGTGATAAGAGAAACGAGAGCGGTGAATATCGCAAAGTAAAATTAATTAGATCTATATAAAAAAGCCCTGCAATTGCAGGGCTTTTTTGGTTTAGATGAAGAAAATATTAAGCTTTATAATCGTCATCGTCGAAAATATTTTCATAGGAATTTCCCTTTGTTACAAAGAATTCCCCGGTAACATATCTGAAATGCCTGTCCAGTTCTGCTATTTCCTTAAGATCATCTTCGTCAAGATTTACACCCATACTCTGAATGTTCTCAATGATCCGGCCTTCATTGGTAGATTTCGGGATCACGGCTGTACCTCTTAGTACACTCCATTTAATAAGAACCTGCCCAGGAGTGGCTCCGTGTTTTCTAGCGATCTTTTTGATTACGTCATTTTCCAGCAGCGAAGGTTCATCTGGTGCCTTCATGGCATCTATCCGGTCACCGCTTCCTAATGGGGAATAAGCTGTAAGATGAATGTTGTGCTTACTACAAAACTCAAGCAAATCATTCTGCTGAAGATAGGGATGTAATTCTACCTGGTTCAATTCAGGATTATCATCGGTTTCCTCCATAAGTTCTTCCAGCTTCATTGAACTGAAGTTAGAAACTCCAATATGTTTTACGAGACCTTGTTTTTTGGCTTCTATCATCATGTTCCAGGTTTCTATGATGGGAACTTCTTCAAGACTCAGGTAATCTTCATCGTTTTCAGGAAAGCTTACGCCTCTTTTAAAAGCAACCGGCCAATGAATGAGATAAAGGTCCAGGTAGTCCAGCTGAAGGTCTTTAAGGGTCTGTTTTAAGGCAGGGATGACATCTTCCTTTTTATGAGCATCATTCCAAAGTTTGGAAGTCACCCAAACTTCTTCCCGTTTAATTTTCCCTTCTGAAAATATTTCTGAAAAGGCTTCCCCAATTTCAGCCTCGTTGCCGTAGGTCGCAGCGCAGTCTATGTGTCTGTAACCGTTATTAAGTGCGATCTTTACTGCCTTTCCCACTTCGCCTTTCCCCGATTTCCAGGTACCGAGGCCTATTGCGGGCATTTCGTCGTTATTTTTGAACTTGAGTGTTCTCATATGATTAAATTTTATATTCTTAAAAGTTGCTTTAATTTAAGGATAATCCTTTGGAAAACCCCTCTCTCTTAAGGTCTTTAGCAGAAGTTTAATATTCAGGCGCGGGGGTGGTATTGCTCGATCACCTGCCGCAAATGTTTCCGGTCTACATGCATATAAACTTCGGTAGTGGTAATGCTTTCGTGCCCAAGCATCTGCTGAATCGCTCGTAGATC
The DNA here is from genome assembly GCF_041642575.1 of Salegentibacter sp. Lineage (NCBI taxonomy): Bacteria > Pseudomonadati > Bacteroidota > Flavobacteriia > Flavobacteriales > Flavobacteriaceae > Salegentibacter > Salegentibacter sp. The sequence continues at coordinate 2,680 of NZ_JBEPWD010000130.1, forward strand.
GGCGCCGTTTTCCAGTAAATGAGTGGCAAAAGAGTGTCTGAAAGTGTGCGGACTAATCTTTTTATTGATTCCGGCCTTTTCGGCTAATCGGCGAACAATAGTGAAGATCATCGCGCGGGTGAGCTTGTTGCCTCTTCGGTTTAAAAAAAGAGTATCGCTGGCCATTTTCTTGATTGGCAGATGAGGCCTTAATTCCTTCAAATAGATATTTATATATTTTTGAGTGTAGGGAGAAACCGGCACAAAGCGCTGCTTGTTGCCTTTCCCTGTGACTTTTATAAAACCTTCATCAAAAAAGAGGTCGGAGATCTGCAGGTTTACCAGTTCTGAAACCCGAAGCCCGCAGCCATAAAGTGTTTCAAGAATAGCGCGATTTCTTTCGCCTTCTGCCTTTCCCAGATCTATGGCAGCGATGAGTTTATCAATCTCTTCCGTAGAAATTACATCGGGAAGTTTACGGCCGGTTTTAGGCGCTTCGATTAGATCCAGGGGATTTCCTTTTCGGTAATCTTCAAAAACCAGGAAGTTAAAAAAACCCCGAAGACCGGAAATGAGTCGGGCCCGGGAACGCGCATTGAGACTTTTAGCGATCTCATAGATGAATTGCTGAATATCTTCTTCAGTAATGTCAATAGGAGAGCGCTTTATGTTGTTAACTTCTAAAAAATTGATGAGTTTTTGAACATCCAGGCTGTAATTCTGAATAGAATTATCTGAAAGTCCGCGCTCTAAGCGTAAATACAGGCGATAGTCTTCCAGGGCGCGGCTCCATTTCATGTGTTAAAGATAAAAACAATCACGTAATAACTTAGTAATACTTTAGGCTTGCATAACATTTTATTAAGAAGATGCCTCCTACATTTGCCCTTGTAACTAAAAAAACGAATGTGATGAAAAAATCAGTTTTAATTGCAGTATTAGCCGTGTTTGGTTTAACCTCAACCGTCTCTGCACAGGAATTTGTATATTTTGGTGTAAAGGGAGGGGTTAATTTTTCTAATATGACCTCTGATGGTTTTGAAGATGAGAACAGCCGTACCGGATTTCATTTAGGGCTGCTTTCCGAAATCCCGGTGGGAGATCGCTTTTCCGTGCAACCTGAGGTGCTTTATTCTACCCAGGGTACGGAAGCTTTTAGCAACAGGTACGGACAGGGTGAATATCAATTAGATTACATTCATGTGCCGGTGCTTGCAAAGGTTTATTTAATAGATGGTTTATCTCTGGAAGTAGGTCCTTCTTTTAACTTTCTGGTAGAGGAAGAATATGAATTAATTGCCGGAGAAGGATTTGCTGTAATTGACACCGAAGCAGGTAGTACCTTCGAATTTGGAGGAGCCCTTGGTGCCTCGTATAAATTCAACAACGGATTTTTTGCCTCTGCCCGCTACACCCGTGGTTTCACCGATGCTTTTGATAGTGAAAACTGGGATGAAGATGCCGTTAACAATAATGGATTCCAACTTGGGGTAGGACTAATGTTTTAAATCAGCTTATATCAAACACCTATGAAAAGCTGGAAAGCGGGAGAGAGATCTTCCGCTTTTTTTGTGAGATAAATCCTAAGGGTTTTTATGTGTTATTTAATTGAATATCAAGTATTTGTATTGTTTTTTATAACTTAACTTCTAAACCAATAAAATAAATTATGATGAAAAAATTACTCTTTATTAGCGCATTGATCTTTTTGGGATTTAATCAAATACAAGCCCAGGGAGATCTGAAATTAGGAATTAACGGAGGCTTACCCGTAGGTGATGCCGAAGATTATTCAAACTTTCAATTGGGAGCAGATGTAGCTTACCTTTTTGGGGTGATGAATGTACTTGAAGTAGGCCCGAT
>NZ_JBEPWD010000131.1:0-4489 GCF_041642575.1 Salegentibacter sp.
GCCAAAGCTGAGTATGAACGGAAAAAAGAACTCTACGAAGACAGGATTGTACCTAAATCTGAATTTGAAAGAGTGGAGAGTGATTTTCGGGTAGCTGAAGCGAATTATCAGGCCTTAGCCTCTAATTACGGAGCGGGCGGAAAACAGATTCGAGCGCCTTTTGACGGTTTTATCAAAGCTATCAATACCTCTAACGGAAATTATGTAGAGCAGGGTGCCAATCTTATTTCAGTGGGTACGCATCAATCCCGACTTCTAAGAACGCAATTAAGTGCCTCTTACAACCCGAGCAAGGAATCTATCGCAAAGGTTTGGTACAGAAATGACAGTGGGGACTGGAATGAATTAGAAGGAGCTTCAGTGGTATCGGTTGGTAAGGAAGTGGAAGATAGTAAACCAATGATCCCTGTTTACCTCAGCGTTGAGGATGTCGTTGAAATGCCCGAGGGTAGTTTTACCGAGGTTCAGATCGCCCTGGGTACAGCTGAAGAAGGGATTACTGTACCTGAAGCTGCGTTGCTTGAAGATTACGGGAATTATTCTGTGATCGTGCAAACCAGTGGGGAAAGCTTTGGGCGAAGGCCAGTTCGAATAGGAAAACGAAATGGAAAAAGCGCACAGGTTCTTGCCGGGCTTCAAGTTGGAGAAGTTGTGGTGACTACCGGTAATTACCAGGTGAAGATGGCATCAATGTCTGGGGAAACACCCGGCCACGGGCACGAACATTAATCCAGAAACAGAAATTAGATGTTAAATAAAATATTATCAATTTCGCTCCATAACCGACTTTTGGTGCTATTGGCAGCGGTGGTGCTTAGTGTTACCGGGTTTTACTTCGCACGTACTATGAACGTGGACGTATTTCCCGACCTTACTGCACCTACTGTGACCATACTTACTGAAGCCCACGGAATGGAGTCGGAAGAGGTAGAAAAACTAGTGACCTACCAGCTCGAAACCGCGATGAATGGTTCCCCGAATGTAAGAAGGATTCGTTCTTCTTCAGCCGCAGGAATTTCTATCGTTTGGGTGGAATTCGACTGGGGGACCGATATTTACAAGGCAAGACAGATTGTAAGTGAGCGTATTCCAATGGTTCGCGAGAACCTGCCGGATGGCGTAGGAGCACCTACAATGGCACCTATTTCTTCAATTATGGGGGAAGTAATGTTGCTGGGAGTGACATCAGACAGTCTGAGCCCGATGGAACTAAGAACCTTATCAGACTGGCAGATCCGTCCGCGGATAAAGGCCATTGGAGGGATCGCCAATGTAGTTGTGATAGGTGGCGATTACAAACAATACCAGGTTTTCGCCGATCCCGGTAAAATGAAATATTACAACGTAAGTCTGGCTGAACTGACTGAAAAGGTGAAGGAGGCGAACACCAACGCTCCGGGTGGTTTTTTAAATCAGTACGGAAATCAATATATCATAAAAGGTAGCGGAAGAGCTTATGCGGTAGAAGACCTGGAGGAAGCCGTGGTGAAACAGGTGAATGGCCAGAGCATCAAGATTAAAGATGTAGCGAATGTGAAAATAGGTGCTGCCGACAAGATCGGGGATGGTTCCCTCAATGGAAATCCCGCAGTTATTCTCACCATCGCAAAACAGCCCGATGTAAATACCCTGGAGCTCACAGAACGCCTGGATGAAGCCATCGCCGAACTGGAAACCAGTTTGCCCAAAAGCGTGGAGATCAAAAGTCAGATCTTCCGTCAGGCAGATTTCATTGACGCTTCCATTAGTAATCTGAATATGACCCTGCTTGAAGGAGCCTTTTTTGTGGTCATCGTATTGTTCATTTTTCTAATGAACTGGCGAACCACTTTTATTTCATTGCTGGCCATCCCAATTTCCTTACTGGTATCCATCATTGTTTTAAAATGGTTGGGTTACACCATAAATACGATGAGCCTGGGAGGAATGGCCATTGCCATTGGTGCACTGGTGGATGATGCCATTATCGATGTGGAAAATGTCTATAAACGCCTGCGAGAGAATATTCGTAAACCCAAAGCTGAAAGACAACCTGTTATTAGGGTGGTAAGGGATGCTTCGGTGGAAATAAGAAGTTCAATCATCATTGCTACCCTTATAATCATCGTATCCTTTATACCGCTGTTTTTCCTTGGCGGAATGGAAGGTCGATTGCTGAAACCTCTCGGTATTGCCTTTATTACTTCAGTTTTAACTTCATTAGTGGTGGCAGTAACTGTTACTCCGGTATTATGCTCTTATCTTCTGAAAGATGAAAAAATGCTGAAGAAGCAGTCTGAAGGAACCCGGGTGGAGAGGTGGTTACAACAGCGCTACGCAGCAACTCTGAATCGGGCACTGAAGATCCCAAAAACGATAATTGGAGTGACTGTAATTGCTTTCCTGTTAAGCATCGCCATTTTTACTCAATTGGGAAGAAGTTTCCTTCCGGAGTTCAATGAGGGGTCCCTGGTGATCAGCGTGGTTGGTCCGCCTGCAATGTCGCTTGAAGAAAGCAATAAGACCGGAAGACAGGTAGAGCAGCTATTACTCGAGATGCCCGAAGTAGATGTGGTTACCCGAAGAACAGGGAGAGCAGAACTCGATGAGCACGCCCAGGGCGTGAATGCCGCCGAGATCGATGTGCCTTTTACTTTAGAAGATAAATCCAAAGAAGAATTCTTTGAAGAGGTAAGGGAAAAACTCAGCATTGTGCCCGGGGTGAATATAACACTGGGACAGCCAATCGCTCACCGAATAGACCATATGCTTTCCGGAACCAGGGCAAATATTGCGATCAAGATCTTTGGACCCGATCTGCAACAGCTTTATGAAATAGGTAAAAGTGTTGAAGAAAATATCACACCAATCAACGGTCTTGCTGATGTTGCCGTAGATCAACAGATCGAAGTGCCGCAGCTCAAGATCACGCCTAGACGCCAGATATTATCGGCTTATGGAATGAGTGTTGGGCAACTTATGGAACAGGTGGATATCGCCTTTGCCGGTCACGAGGTAGGTGAGATCTATGAAGGGCAGCAGTATTTTGATCTTGTAGTTCGATACGGAGAGAATTTCAGGAATAGCATAGAGAATATTAGAACTGCTTTGATTGGATTGCCCAACGGTTCCCAGGTGCCATTGGAACAGCTCGCCACAGTTTCCTCGGTAAGTAGTCCCAATACTATTAGCCGGGAAGATGTGCAGCGAAAAATCGTTGTGGCTGCTAATGTACAGGGACGTGATCTGAGAAGCGCTGTGGAAGAAATCCGGGAAACTGTGAATACTTCGGTAAATATGCCGGAAGGTTACCGGGTGGAATATGGCGGACAGTTTGAGAGCGAATCAAGAGCCTCTCAAATGCTTTTGCTTACTGCGATTGTTGCCGTTATGGTAATTTTCCTGTTGTTGTATTTTGAATTCAAAAACGTAAAACTTGCGTTCATCGTCCTTATCAACCTGCCCCTGGCACTCATTGGCGGGATTCTTATCGTGTACTTTACTTCCGGAATCGTAAGTATTGCTTCCACGATAGGTTTCATTAGTTTATTCGGGATTGCAACCCGTAATGGAATCCTGTTGGTATCAAGGTTCGAAGACCTGAGAAATGAAGGATTAAGAGGCTTTGAACTTATAAAAACCGGAGCACTCGACCGGTTAAACCCGATATTGATGACGGCTTTCACCACAGGTCTGGCACTTATTCCGCTTGCTTTAAAGGGTGGTGAACCAGGAAGTGAAATCCAAAGCCCTATGGCTGTGGTAATACTTGGTGGGTTGCTATCGGCAACCATTTTGAATCTCGTTGTAATACCTTGTGTTTATGAGCTGGCAACGAAAAAGGAGTAATATTTAATTGTATCTAAAAAAATCCCGCCTTGTTTGCGGGATTTTTTATTTAAAGTATGAGAGCGAGCCCTGTTAACTAATTCTCATGTTTTTAAACTTCCCTCTTTTGTGTAATCCTTAATTAAGAAAACAAGAAAAAACTTAAATAAGGTTAGGGTGTAATAAAAATTTAATACAAAAACCTAATTAACGAATCTTCTAATTAAAATTCTATCGACTCTTTATAAACCCAATAAGGAACCTTCTGAAATTGCGTAAAAAGGTAGGTTTTATAGTTCTTGAATCCAGGCGGACGGCGGTGCGAAGCGAGAGAGCCGTCTCGCCGGGGGAGGTTTAAGTTTGATGCCTTACTAAATGAGATCGGTATTGGAGGCGTTTAATACTTGGAAAATAGAAAGGAGCTATTGCAATGGAACTTTTCAATTTTATTCATTTGCTATAATTATTTTCTATTCAGCTTATCCTTTCTATAAATAAGAGTTCAATACCATTCATCAGGTAGGAAATAATCTAATATTGATTGCTTGTAAATAGCCGGTTTTACATTAATAATTAATAATTTAGAATCAGGAAACTTAAAACAAAGTTGACAAATAAAACTGTCAAATAACGCTAATTACGTTTGACCTTATTAATACCAATAAGGCGAAGAAAAGTCTGT
>NZ_JBEPWD010000132.1:0-2039 GCF_041642575.1 Salegentibacter sp.
GAAGGATTCGGGTTAATGGCACAATCACCAAATACCGAAACTCTATCTTCCAGACACATAAAGAATACTGATGATACTACTGAAACTCCGGGTTTGGTCTTGATAAACTGAAGGGCAGGCAAAATGGTATGCTGAGTGGTGTGTGCCGCTCCCGAAACCATTCCGTCGGCATGGCCTTTATGTATCATCATGGTTCCGTAGTAAGAAACGTCACTCATCCTGTCTTTAGCCATATCCATATTCACCCCTTTGTGTTTTCTGAGTTCGTAGAAAGTTTCAGCATAATCAAGGAAATTAGCCGAATGCACCGGGTCTATAATATTCACCTTATCAAAATCAAGATCCAGAGCGAGTTTGGCTGCTGTTTTCCTGATAGTTTCCTCATCGCCTAAAAGAGTGATCTCCACCAGATCCATATTAATCAATCGGGCTGCAGCGGTAAGAATCCTTTCATCGGTTCCTTCAGGCAGCACAATATGTTTCTTGCTTTGTTGCGCTCTTTTAACCAGATCGTACTGGAACATCCTTGGGGTTCTTCCGTGAGGCTTATAATTAGTGAGTTTTTCAACTAAGGGGTCAAAAGAAACGTAACGCTCAAAAATGCTGATGGTCGTTTGTATTTTCTGAATACTATCAGCGTAGATATTAGACTTTATAGCTCCAACTTTGTTGGTTACCATGAAAGTCCCTTCCTCTACCGTAATGATTGGCACAATATCCGAAAGCCCTTCGATAAGTTTTATAATGGACTTTTCAGGAGTGAGACCACCGGTGAGGATAATCCCTGAAATTCGGGGGTAGTTACTGGATATATTCGCCTGCAGTGCTCCCAGGATAATATCTGCCCTGTCGCCGGGAGTTATTACAAGGCTTTCATTCTTTAATGTATTCAGGTAGTTGCGAAGTTGCATCGCTCCAACCCCGAAATTTCCGGTCTGGTTATCAAGAAATTGATCTCCGAACAATACTTTTCCGTTTAAGGCTTTTACTATTTCCTTAAGGGTTGGGTTATTGAGATTATCGATAAGTGGAATGGAGAATACGTGGACCTCTTCGGGTAGGAAACCGCGCATATTCTTTTTAGCCGGTTCCAGGTTCTCTTCCATTATCTTGTTGCTCACCATAGCAATAACCTCCACATCTTTGTCCTTAAAAGCACGGTAGGCCATTTGCTGATTACCAAGGAGTTCCTCCCAGGTTTTATTCTGCCCGCTAACCACGATAATCACGGGAATACCAAGATTTTTTGCGATCACTACATTCACATCAAATTCAAAAACGCTGCCTTCGCCTGAAAAGTCACTGCCTTCCACCAGAATAAAATCAAACTCATCTTCAAGCTTTTTGTACTTCCTGATAATGGTATCGATCACATCTCCGGCTTTCCCCTCATTTCTCTTCTGAATAACCTGGCTTCTTGTAAAAGCATAAGTATCTTCATAAGGAATATTCAGGTCGAAATAACTTAAAACGGTGTCTATATGATTATCTTTTTCTCCTACCGGTACATCGTCTATAATAGGCCTGAAATAGCCCACTTTAACCATTTTTCCCAGCAGAGTACGCATAAGCCCCAGGGTGATCATCGATTTCCCGCTGTGGGATTCCAGCGTTGCTATGTATATTCCTTTATTCATGATTTTTTATTTGTGGCACAAAAATAAGGTTTATAAAAAACCCCTACTGCTGTTGACTCTCAAAAGATCAGAAAAACTGATTAAAATCAAGTTTAGCACGAGTTAAAAGATTGTAAAAATTGTACGTAAAGCTCTCTAAAAAATGATTTAAATCAAATCTTAAAAGCCCAGATATTCTTATCTTAAGAGATGTGATTTAAAGAAGCTTTTTAGAATGAAAAATTATCAAGGCATTATGTTATTAGCAAGTCTGTTTTTTAATGCAGGAACTGGCGCAGTTTCACAAAACATGGGTGGAAAAATGGAGAATGAAAATAAGACAATAAAGCTTTCCCTTAGCGGTGATGTGATGACCGGCCGGGGAATAGATCAGGTGTTGCCGTCATCGGCAGATCCGAAATT
>NZ_JBEPWD010000132.1:2139-4469 GCF_041642575.1 Salegentibacter sp.
CATTGGGGAGGAAACTGGGGCTATGATATTTCGGAAAGGCAACGGGAGTTTGCCCACCAACTTATCGACCAGGATTTAGTAGATGTTATCTTCGGTCATTCTTCACATCATCCCATGGGGATGGAGGTTTATAAGAACAAATTAATAATCTATGGTGCAGGAGATTTCATCAATGATTATGAAGGTATAAGCGGACACGAAAAATACCGTGGCGACCTCAGCCTGATGTATTTTCCTGAAATTAATATAGAAACCGGACAGCTAATTAGTTTAAAAATGCTTCCGATGAAAATCAAGAATTTCAGTTTACATCAGGCTTCGAAAAAAGATGTGAAGTGGCTTGAAAAGACCTTAACCCGGGAAGGGAAAAAACTGGGAACCGATCTAAATATGGATGATGAAAATGCGCTCTGGCTTCAATGGTAATTAAAAACCTAAAAAAACCTCCGTTTTCCTGATCTTGCTCATAAAATTTCTGCCGATAATTTCTGAATTTGTCTCCTGACAATAAATAAGAAAACAGTGTAACTGCTGTTACAGTACAAAACTGTAGCAATACCTATATTCAGAAAAAGGTATAACTCTCAAATTCAGCAATCATGAAAGCCAACATAATCGTAAAAAACCTGCAGAACAACGGGGCCGCTCAGGCAATATTGAAGAAGGTCTCGGTTATTCCGGGACTAAGTGAAATCAAAATCGATGAGAAGCGCTCAAAACTCTCCTTCAATTACCAAACTGATGAAGCCGTTTTCAGTCTCCTGAAGATCCTGAAAAACATGAAACATGCATATATTGCAACCCGGCGCTCAATGACGACCAGGTCAAATAATAAACAATTAACCTAATTATTGAAAAATGAAATTACTGGGAATGATAGGGGGGACTTCATGGCACTCTACTATTGAATATTACCGGCTGCTTAATCAATTAGCAGGAGAAAGGATAGGCGCCGATCAAAATCCGCCACTTTTATTATACAGCCTTAACATACAATTAATGCGGGAGCAGAATTTAAAGGCTATCAATACCGCATATCTCGAGATCGCGAAAAAACTTGAAGCTGCCGGAGCCGGAGCCATAATAATTTGCGCCAATACTCCGCATATGGTCTATAGTTATGTTCAACCAAAAATCAATATCCCAATTCTCCATATTGCCGATGCAATTGGTATCGAGGCTCAAAAGAAAGGCTTCAAACGGCTGGGCTTGCTTGGCAACAAACCAACCATGACCAAAGGCTTTCTTCAAAACCGACTTAAGGACATCTACAAAATTGAAGTCATTATTCCCGAAGAGGAGTACCTTGAGGACTGCCACGGTTTTGTCTCAAAACAATTAACTCAGGGAAAATTCACGGATGAAGCAAGATCATTTTTCCTGAACCAGATAGAGAAACTTCAGCAAAAAGGAGCCGATGCTATTATCATGGGTTGCACCGAGTTACCCATCCTTATCCCACAGGACAAAACCGAAATTCCATTACTGGAAACCACAGATCTACATGCGCAAATGGCTGTGGATTTTATCTTTGAAGACGAAGAATCCTAATTGGGATAACTCAACTAACCAAAAGCCACAGGATTCTATGAATGCTGTGGCTTTTTAAATTGTAATTTATTTCTAATACAGAACCCTGAAGCGAATGGTTCCTTTTAATCCTTTCAAATCTTTAATCACGGCTTTATCGTATTCTTTATCGATATCAGTGATCACATAACCTACTGTTTCGTTGGTTTTCAGATACTGCCCAACGATGTTGATGTCGTGGTCGGCCAGGATTCGGTTAATATCTGCCAGAATTCCAGGTACGTTCCGATGAATATGAATTAGCCTGTGTGCATCTTTAAGCACCGGTAATTGCAGGTTGGGGAAGTTCACCGAATTGTTAGTTCCTCCAGTATTGATATAGTCAATTAATTTCCCCGGAACAAAATTCCCGATATTCTCCTGCGCTTCCAGGGTGCTTCCGCCAATATGAGGCGTTAGAATTACATTAGGCAATCCGCGAAGTTCCGATTCGAATTCTTCGTTATTGGTTTTTGGTTCCTTCGGAAAAACATCGATTCCCGCCCCCATTACTTTGCCAGATTCTATACTTTCTTTCAAAGCATGGATGTCTACTACATGACCACGGCTAAGGTTTAAGAAAATCACGCCGTCTTTCATTTGGGCAAATTCTTCCTGACCTATCATATCCAGATTTTCTTTACGGCCGTCTACGTGTAAAGTTACTATGTCCACTGTTTCCAGAAGTTCCTTGAGAGAGTTACACCTGGTGACATTCCCCAGGGGAAGTTTTTCTTCGATGTCATAATAATAAACATCAA
>NZ_JBEPWD010000133.1:0-4258 GCF_041642575.1 Salegentibacter sp.
AATTTTGAAGGAAGACAGGGCCAAGGGTCCAGAACCATATTAGCGAGTCCGTTAACTGCAGCAGCCACTGCTGTTTCAGGAAAATTAACCGACTTTACAAAACATTTAAATTAGGATGGAAAAGTTTATCACATTAACCGATACAGCGGTTCCCTTAGAAATAGAAAACGTAGATACTGACCAAATCATTCCGGCGCGGTTCCTGAAAGCAACCGATAAAGCGGGATTTGGGGAAAACCTTTTCCGCGACTGGCGTTTTAATAAAAACGATGAGCCAAATCCGGAATTTGCTCTAAACAAACCCGAGTATAAAGGTTCCATCCTAGTAGCCGGGGATAATTTTGGTTGTGGTTCCAGCCGTGAGCATGCAGCCTGGGCGATTAAGACCTACGGATTCACTGCAGTTGTTTCGAGCTATATCGCCGATATTTTCAAAGGGAATGCGCTAAATAACGGTTTGCTTCCGGTGCAGGTAAGTCCGGGATTTTTGGACCAGCTATTTGTAGAAATCACCAAAGATCCTTCCGTAGAAATTAAGGTCGATCTGGAAAAGCAGGAAATAGGAATTCCGAAGAAAGAAATTTTAGAAAAATTCGATATCGACCCTTATAAAAAAACCTGTATGATCAATGGCTTCGATGATATAGATTTTCTGGTTAGTAAACTAGATGCCATTAAGAAATTTGAAGAAAGTAGTAAACAACATACTCAGCCTGCCACACAGGTTTAAAATAGAAATAAATCAAAACATAAAAAGATGAAGTTAAAAATAGCAGTTTTACCCGGAGACGGGATAGGTCCCGAGATCACACAGCAATCGGTGAAAATTCTTAAAGCAGTAGCAGATCGTTTTGATCACCAATTTCAATTTGAAGAAGCCCTGGTAGGTGCGGTAGCAATAGACCTGCTGGACAATCCGCTACCTGAAGCTACGCTGGAATTATGTAAAAAATCTGATGCTGTGTTGTTTGGGGCTATTGGAGACCCAAAATATGATAATGATCCTGATGCAAAGGTGAGACCCGAGCAAGGCTTATTAAAACTTAGAAAAGAACTGGGCCTTTTTGCCAATATCAGGCCTGTTAAAGCTTATGATAAACTTATAGATCAATCTCCCCTTAGGCCCGACCGCATTATGGGAGCCGATATGGTGATCTATCGCGAACTAACCGGAGGTATTTATTTTGGAGAAAAAAGCACTTCGGAAGACGGTAAATCGGCCTCAGATCTTTGCTCCTATACTACTGAAGAGATCGAACGTGTGGCCCATCTTGCTTTTCAGGCAGCTGAAAAGCGTCGTAAAAAAATCACCCTGGTAGATAAAGCGAATGTTCTCGAAACATCCAGATTATGGAGGAAAACGGTTAAAGAGGTTGCAAAGAGTTATCCCGAAGTGGCTTTGGATTTTCTATTCGTAGACAATGCTGCGATGCAAATGATTCTGAATCCAACCCAGTTTGATGTCATTCTTACTGAAAATATGTTTGGTGATATCTTATCTGATGAAGCCAGTGTGATTGGCGGAAGTATCGGATTGCTTGCATCGGCTTCCACAGGTGAAAAAAATGCCCTATTTGAACCAATTCATGGATCATATCCCCAAGCAACCGGCCTCGGAATTGCGAATCCCATTGCGTCTATACTATCCGCGGCAATGCTACTGGAGCATTTTAATCTCACCAAAGAAGCCGAAGCGGTTAGAAATGCCGTGGAACTAAGCATTCAATTAAATGTGTGCACCCAGGATATCAACAGAGACAACCATTATACAACCAGCAAAGTTGGTGATTTCCTTGAAAGTTTGATAAGCGAGGTTGACCAGGTGAGAATTAACAATGAGAACCTCAACCTTGGCCAAATGACTATTATTTAAGATTATTTTTTTCTTCATTTATGTTTTGAACCCTTCGTGTTTGTGTGGTACTCGCGGAGGGTTTTTTAGTGACACCCATTTTCCGGGCAGCTTTAAAGCCGCCCGGAAAATACTGATGGAACTATCCTGATGAAGATCGGGATCAAACATTTCAGAAGACATTTATGATAAAATGCCGCCCCTATGTGGCTCTAAAACTCTCCTAAATTTTTTCCATTTTCCTCTTAATCTTATCCAATGCCAGATTATCCTTACTTCCGAGATGCGAATGTTTCTTCCCTTCAGATGCTTCATAATTTCCCTGCTGGACCTGCTCTCCAATTATTTGATAAGCTTCCCTAAAAGATTTGCCCTGCATCACCAAATCGTTGATGCTGTCCACCGTAAACAGATATTTATATTTTTCATCCTTTAAATCAACATCCTTCACCACCATCTGTGCGATCGAATGCGTAAAAATATCCAGGATTTCCTTGATGTTTTCCACGGCATAAATACTGTTTTCCTTTATCAACTGGTAGTCCCGATGATATCCACTGGGGAGGTTGTTCGTGATTAGAATCATCTCGTTGGAGATGCTTTGGAGTTTATTACATTTCCCCCGTATCAGTTCGAAAACATCCGGATTTTTCTTATGAGGCATAATACTGGAACCTGTTGTGAGCTCGTCGGGAAAAGTGATAAAATCGAAATTCTGACTCATATACAAACAAACATCCATCGAAAACCGGGAAAGCGTATTGGCTACTGAACCGATATTGGAAGTAACTGTTCGTTCGCATTTTCCACGTCCCAATTGAGCGGCAACTACGTTATATTTTAAAGTCGAAAATCCTAATTCTTTCGTGGTAAATTCCCTGTCTATCGGAAATGAAGAACCATAACCCGCAGCAGATCCCAGGGGATTCTGGTCTACCACTTTTAACCCGGCTTCTAATAAATACAGGTCATCTATTAATAATTCCGCATAAGCCGAGAACCATAAACCAAAACTTGAAGGCATAGCTACCTGTAAATGCGTATACCCCGGAAGCAGCTTATCCTGATGTTTTTCTGCAAGATCGAGCAACACCTCAATTAAGTCTTTGGTTTTCCCCGAAATTTGCTTCAGATTTTCTTTAAAATACAACTGCATCGCCACTAAAACCTGATCGTTTCTCGAGCGGGCGGTGTGAATTTTTTTTCCGGTTTCACCTAGTGCTTTGGTTAATTCAAATTCAATTTTGGAATGTACATCTTCAAAATCTTCTTCAATCTCAAAAGTTCCATTTTCAAGCTGTTGCTGAAGTTTTTCTAATTCCTGCTCGATTTGGGAGACCTCTTCAGAAGTGAGAATTTCAATTTTCCCCAGCATCTTTGCATGTGCTTTTGATGCCTTAATATCGTATTCGGCAAGATGCATATCTAATTCCCGGTCATTTCCAACCGTGAAGTTTTCAATCTTCTTATCTATCGCTAATCCTTTATCCCAGAGTTTCATAATTTTCTTTTTTTTAAACAGACCTCACAGATGATTTAAAACCTGTGAGGGCTCAGTTATTTCTTCAAAGCTTTTTCAAGCAATTTTATATAAGTTTCAATTCCCTCCTCTATTTCCTTTATATAAATAAATTCATTTGCGGAATGAGACCTTGTGGAATCACCGGGACCTAATTTTAAGGAAGGACAACTCAACATTGCCTGGTCTGACAGGGTTGGAGAACCATAAGTTCCCATTCCCAGCGAAATTCCTGCTTTTACCAGCTCATGATCTGTAGCAATTGAAGAGGAATTCAGCCGCAGCGACCGTGCCTTAATTTCGTCTACCGGCGCCTGTTCCCTGAGAATCTGCTCGATTTTAGCATTAGAATAGGCATCAGTAACCCTAACATCGATCACCAGATCTACCTGAGCCGGCACCACATTATGTTGGCTTCCGGCATTGATCTGGGTAACGGTGAGTTTTACTTTCCCCAAAGCCTCCGACTCTTTAGGAAATTCAAAATTTTCAAACCATTTCAAAACTTCAGCAGTTTTATAAATCGCATTGTCTTCATTAGGGTGCGCAGCATGCGAAGCTGTTCCTTTTACCTTAGCGTCAAAAACAACCAGGCCTTTCTCGGCAATGGCTAATTGCATTAAAGTGGGTTCGCCAACAATGGCTACGTCAATTTTTGGCATTTTAGGCAGCAAAGCAGCAATTCCGTTTTTCCCGTTAATTTCTTCCTCTGCGGTGCCCGCAAAAATCAGGTTATACTTTAAATCTTTTGCCTCATAAAACCAGGTAAAAGTCACTAAAAGCGAAACCAAACAACCACCAGCATCATTACTGCCCAAACCGTATAATTTCCCGTCTTCGATTTTAGCTTCAAAAGGATCGCGGGTATAAGCCGAATTGGGTTTTAC
>NZ_JBEPWD010000134.1:0-4242 GCF_041642575.1 Salegentibacter sp.
TGAGAGATCTCATGACCAATTACGGCCCCAATTCCACCATAATTAATGGCGGCATCAGCTTTGTAATCGTAGAATGGTGGCTGTAGAATTGCAGCAGGGAATACGATCTCATTATAACTTGGGTTATAGTAAGCGTTAACCGTTTGCGGAGACATGAACCACTCTGTTTTGTCTACCGGTTCTCCCAGTTTAGACATGTTATCGGCGGTTCTCCATTTGCTAACATTCATCATGTTTTGGAAATAAGACCCGTCATCTTCTACTTTGGCTATTTCAAGATCGCTGTAATCTTTCCATTCGTCTGGATACCCAACTTTAATGGTAGTTGTGCCTAGTTTCTCGATGGCTTTTTTCTTAGTGTCTTCACTCATCCAGCTCAGATTGTTGATCCTGGTTTCGTAAGCCTTAATGATGTTAGCGATCATTTCTTCCGCTTGTTCTTTGGCTTCCGCAGGGAAATGCTCGTCTACATAAAGTTTACCAAGCGCTTCGCCTATGGTCCAGTTAATGGTTTGAAGAGCCTGCTCATCACGAGGACGCTGCTCTTGTGCACCTTGTAAGGTTTTGTTGTAGAATTCCCAGTTAGCAGTTTCAATTTCGGTAGAAAGCGCATTGGCAGCATCATTAAAAATGCTCCATTTCAAATAGGTTTTCCAGTCTTCAACCTCATTTTGATTAAAAACTCCTTGTAGCGCTTCCATATATTTAGGCTGAGCTACGATAATGGTATCAAGTTCTTCAGCACCAATTTTATTGAAATACTTCTCCCAGTCAAAAGCGGAAACTGTATTTTGAAGCTCAGCAACCGTCATAGGGTTATAAGATTTGCGTGCATCACGACGCTCTACCTTGTCCATTTGAGGTTCTGCCAGGCTGGTTTCAAAAGCAAGAATAGTTTCAGCAGCTTCAGTGGCTTCTTCTTCAGTATAATCTATATACTGAAGCATTCTGGTGATATGCTCTTTGTATTTTTCGCGTTTTTCCTTAGAATCGGAGTCATCGGCTACATAGTAATCACGATCTGGAAGTCCCAGTCCGGCGGGATAAAGATAAGCAGCATTCTGGTTCGAATTTTTTGCATCAGCTCTTACTCCGAAAGAAAAGAATCCAGAGCCGCCATATTGCTGCATTTCAGTAAGAAATGCCTGAAGGTCCTCTTTGTTTTCAATAGAATCTACCTTAGCAAGGTATGGTTTCACAGGCTCTACACCTTGCTCATTCCGGCTCACCGTGTCCATAATAGTTTTATAAAGGTAAACCGCCTTAGCCTGGTCGCTTTCGGGATCAAGGCTGTCGTTGGCAGAAGCGCCTTCCAGTAAAGCAAGGGCATCAGTATCAGTAGTTTCCCTTAATTCCATAAAACTACCCCAGGTAGTTTGATCTTCCGGAATTTCAGTAGAATCTACCCATTTTCCGTTCACGAATCTAAAGAAATCGTCTTTTGGACTTACCGTAGTATCCATATAAGCCAGGTTAATTCCGTGGATTTCTTCTTTTTCAACGCTGCCTTCGTTATCATTTTTACAACCGCTTACTACAGCAGCTCCTAAAAATGAATAAAGCAGCACATTTGTTATTTTCTTCATTTGTTAAATAATTGTTTTTAGATGATGCTAAAGTACTAAAAAGAAGCGCATTTAATGTAAAATTCTAAAAGTGAAGAATGGAGGTTTATAGAAAGTGAAAAAGCCCAAATTTTTCGGGAAGCTTTTATCTCAACTGGAATCTGAGACCTTATCTAATTATCTCTGATTTCAGAAATCAGTTTTTTATCGAAAGAGTTTTTTAAATGAGTAACCTCTTCCACATTTTCATTCGGGATGGCTAAAGAGAGGACATAATGCTCAATTTTCCATCCGGTTTCGGTTTTTTGTAGCACTCCCGAGCCGCGGCAAATTCCCATTTGTGTGTCAAGAAGCTCATCAAACCATGCGATATTTTTGTCTTCATTAAAGTAAATGTTGCGTTCAAGGCTGGTAAAGCTCCAGGCTTTTCCGCGATCAAAATAAGGCTTGGCGAATTCTTTGAATTCTTCGTTTTGCCAGTTTTCAGTAGCGTCTGTGCCGATAAAAACTGCATCGGAAGTCATTAGATTGAAATAGTCTTCAAAATTAGCTTCTGCGGCAGCTTTATGCCAGGTATCGATGATATTGTTGATTTTTTCTTGGGAAGTTTGCTGGGAAAACGCCTGAAGGCTAAGTAAGCCCAACAGGAATATAAAAACGAGATTTTTCATCGAAATAGATTTGTCTCAAGATACAATTTCTGAATGAAGAGAGGGTGCTTGAACTAAACCGAATCCTGAATCCGTCTTGAAGCTCTGGAGATGCTATCCTGCTCGCGTTCCAGTTCGTCCAGTTCAAATTCAAAGTCTTCCAGGCTTTTCAGAAATAATTCATTAAGCTGAAGCTTAAAATGATTAAATTCTATCGGGATCTCCTCGGCAGTTTTAGTGATTTGCTCGAGATTCTTATTGCGGCGGCTCGCAAGTTGTTCCAGCACCTGAGCCTTAGTTGATAAAACGTTGAGGCGGGCGTCTACCGCTTTAGATTGAAGCGTATCGGGGACCGTTGCCTTTAAAGACTGCATTATCTGCGAAATAGGTTTCGCATTTTCTATGATCTGGTTTACACTTGCCGACCTTAAATTATATATTTCATTTTGGGCAGTGATATAATTCACCCATCGCACTGCGTGTTCTCTGGCTTCCGGGAGCAACTCAACTTCTGTATTTGGAAGGCTGATGTTTTTTGCAAGCATGGTAGTGTCCATTTCCTGCGAAATGTTCTCATCTTCATTGACCTCGGCCTTGCAGCCGGAGAGGATTATTAAGCAGAAAAGAGGTAATAAGACTTTCATATCCATACAAAGTTAAAGGAAAAATAGGTTTTCCTGGGGGAGAAATTTCAATGATTAACAGATTTTTATGTTAGGCTGAGGTTTGAGCTGTTTTGTTGCGAATACCTTTATAATATTAAATATATTTGTTGAAAATTGAATAAAGATGACCGGAAAAATTTTAATTATAGGTGCCAGCGGACAAATTGGAACCGAATTGACCTTAAAATTACGGGAACTTCACGGAAATGATAGCGTAATCGCTAGTGATATTCGGGAAGGGAATGAAGAACTGATGAGCTCCGGCCCATTTGAAATTGCCGATGCCACCGATCTCTCGGTCATTGAAAATATAATTGAAAAACATCAGGTTGAAGAAGTTTATCTCATGGCGGCGATGTTAAGTGCTACAGCTGAAAAACATCCCATGAAAGCCTGGAATTTAAATATGGACTCACTATTCCATATCCTCAACCTGGCAAAAGAAAAGAAAATAAAGAAAGTGTTCTGGCCTTCCAGTATTGCGGTTTTTGGACCGACCACTCCCAAAGAAAATACTCCGCAAACTACCATTATGGAACCCACCACGGTTTATGGAATAAGTAAACAAACCGGGGAACGATGGTGTGAGTATTTCCATGCGAAATTTGGTGTTGACGTCCGCAGTTTGAGATATCCGGGAATTATTAGCTACAAAACTCTGCCGGGAGGTGGGACCACAGACTATGCTATCGAAATTTTTCATGAGGCTCTTAAAAGCAAAACCTATACATCCTTTTTAGCCGAATCTACCGGATTGCCAATGATGTATATGGACGATGCTATTAAAGCTACGATAGATCTTATGGACGCTCCTTCAGAAAATGTAAAGATTAGGTCTTCTTATAATCTTAGCGCCATAAGCTTTACTCCAAAAGAACTCGCTGAAGAGATCAAAAAGCATATTCCTGATTTCAGCATAGATTATGCTCCTGATTTCAGGCAAGAAATAGCTGATTCCTGGCCTTCTGATATTGATGACAGCAGGGCAAGAAAAGACTGGAACTGGAAACACCAATATGACCTTAGTGCCCTTACAGAAAAAATGCTTGCAGGGGTTTCCGAAGCTTTTGAAATATCGTAGATAGAAAATCTAAAGAATAAAAAAAGCCGCTGATTCAGCGGCTTTTGTAGTTTCGAAAATAGGATAATCTATCTATTCAATAACGCGCACCTGGCTAGCGTTAACTCCTTTTTTTCCTTCAACTTCAACGTACTCAACTTTGTCACCTTCATTTAGAGTTTCCCCATCAAGAGCAGTAACGTGTACGAAGATGTCTCTTCCTGTTTCGTCGTTGGTTATGAATCCGTAACCTTTAGATTCATTGAAAAATTTAACTGTACCTTCCATTGTAAAAAAATAAA
>NZ_JBEPWD010000135.1:0-4227 GCF_041642575.1 Salegentibacter sp.
AGGTTACAAATGAGGTGTCCTATGGCATCATGGCGTTCCTGCGACTTAGCCATAAACTGTATTTTACTCCAGCCCCTAATATCGCACACCATCATTCCTTTAGCATCCCGAATAGTTTGTGCCGATTCCTCATAACGAACCGGAAAATCGATAGTCGATATTGCCAGTAATGTTTTCTCAGTAGTTGTCATAACTTATTTTTTTGTAAAAATAAGCCGACTACTTGCAGTCGGGCGTTACCCTAATATTAAAGTAAGCTGAGGCGATATTAAAGTATGGTAAATTAAATGCTCTTTTTTATAAAGTGAATATAACATTTTTGTTATATAACTAATTTGTTATAAATTTGATTCGTGAAATCGACTGTTCTAATTAATTTAATAGAAAAGGACGGATGGTATTTGGTTAGAACCAAAGGCAGTCATCATCATTTTAAACATCCTTCTAAGAAAGGTATTGTTACCATTCCGCATCCAAAGAAAGATATTCCAAAAGGCACTGTAAATTCAATTTTTTAACAAGCCGGACTTAAATAATAAAGATGAAAAAAATTGAGGTTTTTGTTGAAAAAGCTAATGATGGAACTTACTGGGGGAGCACACAAAATCTTCCCGGAGGAGTAAGTTCTTATGGGAACTCTTTTGATGAATTAAAGCAGAATTTAAAAGCTGCTTTTAAGGATTATCTGGAGGTTGGCCGGAAACTTAATGAAAATTGGGTGCAGGAAATTGAGCAACTTACCGAATTTGAATATCAACTGGATATTGCCTCTTTTTTTAAGCTGTTACCAATTAAGATATCTGCCATTGCTGAGAAAACCGGTATAAATCCCTCCTTAATGAGACAATATGCATCTGGTAAAGCAAATGTTTCAGAAAAAAGAGCGAGAGAGATCGAAAAAGCTATTCACGAACTTGGAGAGGATCTTTTATCTGTTTCTTTTTAAATTTTTTTCTTTTTGTAAATCTTGTTTTATCCATCAAAACAACTCCCAATCACCACTTTCCATTTTCGAACCTCCCATTTTTCAATGAGTCCGTTTCGAACGTAGGGATCATTTTCTGCGAAGCTTTTTACTGCTTCTTCAGATTTCGCTCTGAACACCAAAAGCGCTTCATCGACGGGATCTTCCATAGCGCCGCCTAAAACCAGTGAACCATCTTCAGCAGCAATCTCAGCCAGTTTTAAATGCTCATTTCTGTATTTTCCACGTTCCTCAAGGTAGGTTGAGATGAGTTTGTATTTTAATATATAATATTCCATAATTCTGATTTTTAAAACTTTGTACCTCTAACCTCGTACTTCTAATTTTGTACCTCTAACTTCTAAACTTTCGTCCTTTCCATTCATATCCTGAAACCAGCGATTTCAGAGCGACATAGGTGGAGAAAAACGGATAGGCCATACTGCTCCAGAAATAACTACGTAATACCTGCTCCCGCTTAAAAAATTTTGCTGAAAGATATAGTAGGGCAAAGTCGAAATTAAATTTAAGAAGAAAAATGATCAAAACGGGGTAATAATTCCAGATCTCCATCAGGGCGAGAATTGCTCCCAGTAAGAGTCCGGCGTTCATCAGTAAGACAATTGCTCCCGCGAATTTGGAAAACAGACTTGTATAAGCCGGGGCCTTCGCTGCCCAGCGGACGCGTTGTGAGATCAATGCATAAAAATTTTCCTGTGGTTTTGTCTGTACAATTGCATCCCGACTCTTTAAAAAAGCCGTTCTATATTCTTTTTGCTGAAATTTCTGAAGCAAAAACACATCATCCCCACTGGCGATCTTATCATTCCCGCTAAAACCGTCTACTGCCAGAAATGCTTTTTTACTGTAACACAAATTCGCCCCGTTACACATAAAAGGCTGCCCAATTCCGAAAGCTCCGGCTCCTGCAGCCTGGAGACTTAAAACATCCAGCTCCTCAAATGCCCGGAAAGGCTTTGCCTTGCCCTTTTGGAAAGGAGAATAGAGTGAAACCGGCCCCGCAATCAGGGAATAGTCATTTTTTTGGACAAAATCATTGAAAGTTTGCAGCCATAATTTTGGCATTATGCAATCGGCATCAGTGGTGAGGATGTATTCGAATTCAGCTTGCTCAATAGCAGTGGTGATCGCGTCTTTTTTAGGGGAATTCGATTGGCGGTTATTTTCAAGTATTTTTAAAGAAAGTTGTGGATGCTGCTGCTGAAATTCCCTGCAAATTTTCACTGAATCATCTTCCGAAGCATCGTTAACAAATAAGATTTCAAATTTTTCGAAGGGATATTGAAGCTTGGCCAGGGAATCCAGTAAAACCGGTAAGTTTTCAGCTTCATTTCTGAAGGGGATAATGATCGAAAAGCCCGTTTCAGCAGGGGAAAAATCGGGTGAAAATTCAGGGATTTGCTGCCAGCCATAGATCAAAGCGATCATCAGGATGAGGTAAGCGATACTTATGAATATGAAAATTATCATTGGGCCTTAGAATTCCTTAGCTTTGCCTGGCTGCCCGAAATTACGTAATTTTTGACGGCTTTAAACCCCAACTGCGATTTTGAAAAGCGAAAGGATCATTTTAGGTATCGACCCCGGAACCACCATTATGGGCTTCGGACTCATAAGGGTGGAAAATAAAAAGATGGAGTTCCTGCAACTCAATGAGCTGCAACTCAGTAAATATTCCGATCCGTATATCAAATTAAAGCTCATTTTTGAACGCACCATAGAGCTTATAGACACTTATAATCCTGACGAAATAGCCATTGAAGCTCCTTTTTTTGGGAAAAATGTACAGTCTATGCTGAAATTGGGGCGGGCTCAGGGGGTGGCAATGGCCGCCGGACTCTCACGTCAAATCCCCATCACCGAATACCTTCCGAAGAAAATAAAGATGGCCATTACCGGGAACGGAAACGCCAGTAAGGAACAGGTGGCAAGAATGCTTCAAAGTCTGCTTAATTTGAAATCTTTACCTAAAAATCTCGACTCAACCGATGGACTTGCTGCGGCGGTTTGTCATTTCTATAATTCAGGCCGCACCGAGATCGGTAAAAGCTACAGTGGTTGGGATGCGTTTGTGAAACAAAATCCGGGTAAAATTAAGTAGGTTCCAACCCCTTAAATCATTAGAATGGCTGGCATATACATCCACATCCCATTTTGCAAGCAGGCCTGTCATTACTGTGATTTCCATTTTTCGACTTCGCTAAAGAAAAAAGACCAGGTGGTGCAAATGCTATGCAGGGAACTGG
The DNA here is from genome assembly GCF_041642575.1 of Salegentibacter sp. Lineage (NCBI taxonomy): Bacteria > Pseudomonadati > Bacteroidota > Flavobacteriia > Flavobacteriales > Flavobacteriaceae > Salegentibacter > Salegentibacter sp. The sequence goes on from NZ_JBEPWD010000135.1 coordinate 3,232, forward strand.
AACTTCGGAAGGATGAACTTCCAGGTGCCGAATACAAAAACATTTATTTTGGTGGTGGGACGCCCAGTTTACTAACTTCAGAAGACTTAGAAAGCATCTTTCAAACGATTTATTCGAATTTCAATATTGCAGAAAATCCGGAGATCACCCTCGAGGCCAATCCTGATGATCTTTCCGAAGGAAAGATAAAAATGCTGGCCGCTTCAAAGATCAATCGGCTAAGCATTGGCGTACAGTCATTTTTTGAAGAAGACCTGAAGTTGATGAACCGCGCACATAATTCGGAAGAAGCCTTGGAAAGCATTCACCTGGCGAAGAAGTATTTCGATAATATTTCCATCGACCTAATTTACGGGGTGCCTGGAATGAGCGAGGAGCGCTGGAAAGAAAATTTAAAGATTACCCTGGAGCTTGGCGTACCGCATATTTCCAGTTACGCCCTTACCGTGGAACCAAATACTGCGCTTCATAAATTTATTGAAAAAGGAAAGGTGAAACCGGTAGATGATGAAGCCGCCCGCCGACATTTTGAGATCCTGGTGGATACCCTCACAAAAAACGGATTTGAACATTATGAATTCTCCAATTTCGGGAAACCCGGTTACTTTTCACAAAACAACACCGCCTACTGGCTGGGGAAGCCATATTTGGGAATTGGTCCTTCTGCGCATTCCTATGATGGAAATTCGAGAAAATGGAATATCAGCAATAACAGTCTCTACATTAAAGCCCTGGAAAAGGATAATCTTCCGCAGCAAATCGAAGAGCTTTCCACCGCCGATAAATTCAACGAATATGTGATGACTCGCCTGCGCACCAAATTTGGGGTTTCCCTGGAGGAAGTTGAAGAGAAATTCGGGAAAGATTACAAGCAATATTTACTTGAAAATGCGGCCCCGCTCCAACAAAAGCAACTTCTGGAGGAAAATGATGGTGTTTATCATATCACCACTAAAGGTAAATTCCTAAGTGACGGCATTGCCGCCGACCTTTTCT
>NZ_JBEPWD010000136.1:0-4097 GCF_041642575.1 Salegentibacter sp.
AAAAGTGTGCGAATCGCTTATCCCGAACTTGCTTCGGGATCTCAAATCAAATAATACCAACCCTTGCAGATTTCTAAAATCTGCAAGGGTTTTTTGTTTTATAAAAAAGTATAATACAAATACCCTAAATTAAACAGGACCAAGAACCAGAAGCAGATTAGGCTGAAGATTCGGTAATTTCTTCCGGGGCGGTGTTTTTTGGGCATTTGATTTCCGGTAACTAATTTATAGTTAAACCAGGCTAAAAATGGCGCAGAAAGAAATGAAAGTCCGGCGGCGAAATCAACTAAAAGCGTAAAGGAACCTGAAAGAAAGAATAATATGGAAAGCGAAAAAACCGGAATAAGAAAAACTGCCCAGGTGTAGAACTTCCATTTCTGTTTTCTGTACTTCGGAGAATTTTTCTCCGGATCTTTTAATTCTGAAATTACCCTGGGAAAAGCATCGGTTACTGTTAGCACTGTGCTAAGCATGGTGATGAATGCGGCAATAGATATTAGAGGTTTGCTCCAGGCTCCCAGGGTTTTTCCATAGAGTTCCACTAGCTGACTGGAAAATTCCACGCTGTTTCCTGAAAAGGATGAGCCGCTTCCGAACATCACCAAAACTCCCAGCAAGAAAAACAGCAATCCAATAAATGCAGCGGCCAGATAACCTACATTGAAATCGGCAAACGCGCCTCGTACGGAGAGTTTTTGATTGCTTTGAATCGCTTTTTCCCGGGTCCAGATGGAATGCCAGACAGACGCATCAAGCGGAATAGGCATCCATCCCATAAATGCGATAATAAACCCCAGGCTTGCGGTTGTCCAGAGGGAAGGAGCGGGAGTGCTAACCGCAGTTTCCAGAGTACCGGCGCCAAAAGCCATAATCACGGCGAAGAGTGTGGCCAGGGTAAGCAGGCTAACGATTAGCTTCATACTTTTATCAAGGCCGGGGTATTTTCCGATTAAAAGAAGGGCAATGCAAGCCAGGATTATTGCAGTACTCCAAACAAATGGGGACCAGCCAAAATTGAACAAACGTTCGGCAAGGCCGGCAGTTACTATAGTCACCGCCGCCTGAATGATGAACATGCTCCCAAAAGTGATTAAAATGTAAATCCAGTAAGGAAATTTCCCAAGGCGTTTATAGCCTGAAATAAGATGCTGTCCTGTGGCCGCGGCATAGCGGGGACCAAATTCCAGAAATGGATATTTGGAAATACAGGCCAGGAGCAAGGCCCAAATCAAAATAAAACCATAATCGGCACCGGCGCGGGTAGCCTGAACCAAATGCGAAACCCCAATGGCCGCTCCCGCCAGTAAGAAACCGGGGCCAATGTTTTTCAGGTATTTTTTAAATTTCAAAAATCTATTGAGTTAGTTTAATTTCTGAATATAAATTTAGTAGGATAATCTTACTTTGCAATTATTAACCTTTGTGTCCAGAACCTTGCAAGGGTTTCTTTAAGTTCCTGCTATTTCTAAAATCAGGTCTTTGCTCACTTCATGACCTCCGGCAAAAGTTTTGATCTCTAAATTGGATCTAAAAATTTCTTTCAATCGGGCTTCTTCCTTTGGAATGTTTACTTCAGAAAAATATTGGTCTTCTTCTCCATAAATAAAACTGAATTTTGTGTTATTCAGGAAAGAAAAATCTTCAGCCTTCAGTTCTGCAGGTACTTTTCCTGAGTGCATTATCAGCTGGTCACAGGCGATCTTTCGTTTAGCGACCCATCTTGTAACTACAGAAACTCCCTGGGAATAACCAAATAGAAGAAGTTTTGGAGCATCCTGCAGTTTTTCAGTTTTATAAACTTCATCGAGATAATTCAGCAAATTTTCGGTTTCCAGTTCGGTGTTTTCACGGGTTAACCAGGATGCGCCCACGTGGGTATATTTTCCGTTGAGATAATACCTGGAAGGTGCCTGCGGAGCAATGATATAATTCTCTTCCGGGTCCAGATGTTTGAAATATTTCAAAAAATATCTGCTTAAATATCCGATGCCGTGGCAAACCACCCAAACGTTTTTTGTCTTTGAAGTAAAGGTGTTTAAAACTTCGTAAGTATTGGTGCTTTGGTAGGAAACCTGTTTCTCGCTGCTCATTTTTATGTATTTTTACTTTATAATCGGGAATTTAAAGGTTTTGAGCTTTGACTCGAAATCAATATTTTTCTGAAATGCTCGTGGGCCTGCCCCGGGGTATTGTACAAATTAACCAATCTTATTGTGATGACCCAAGAAGAAATTCTCGAGCTTTCCAAAAAGGTGTCTAAAAACACCCTGATGGAAACCCTCGATATCGAATTTACAGAAGTAGGAGATAATTATCTTGTGGCTAGAATGCCGGTAACTCCAAAAGTACATCAGCCCGATGGAGTATTGCACGGTGGAGCCAGCGTGGCCCTGGCCGAAAGTGTCGGCAGCCTGGCGAGTTATGTATTTTTGAATACCGAAGAATTTTTTGTTCGTGGGATAGAGATCTCGGCTAATCATTTAAGAAGTATTTCTGAAGGTTTTGTCTATGCAAAAGCCAGTTTTATACATAAAGGGCGAACCACGCAGCTTTGGGAAATAAAGATCACCGATGAGCAAAACAACCTGATCTCTCTTGTGAAACTCACCACTATCGCTTTACCAAAAAATAAGTAAATGATGAATGCAGAAGAATTTTTTAATCGGCTTGAAAAGCAATTGCAACAAGATAAACCTTTTGCAGCCTGGCACGATCCGGGATCGGGTAGGGGAATGACCACCGCTTTGTTGCAGGATGATGCTTCGGAAAATCTTGTGGATGATTTCAACGAAAGCGGATTTGTTTTCGCCCCTTTTGAAAGCCAATTGCCAACCTATATTATTCCGCAGGATAAAGCTGAATTTCTGCAAACGGAATATTCCGGGTTTATAGATCACGAAAAAGCGCTGGAAAAGGAAAGCCCTGATTTTCCACCGGAACAATTTATTCAGAAGGAAAAGTCTGCCCACGAAAATCTCGTTCAGAAAGGTATTGACGAAATTAAAGCTGGAGCCTTTAAAAAAGTGGTGTTGTCCCGAAAGGAGGAAGTGGAAACCCAATTGGGGCCGCTGGAAATATTTAAGGATCTGCTAAAGAAATATAAAGAAGCTTTTGTATATATCTGGTTTCACCCAAAAACCGATATCTGGTTGGGCGCAACTCCTGAAACCCTGCTTAAAGTTGAAAGAAATAAATTTAAAACCATGGCCCTTGCGGGAACTCAGGCTTTTAAGGGAATCACCGAGGTAAGCTGGGGAGAGAAGGAAATTGAAGAGCAAAAGATCGTGACCGATTTTATTCTGGAAAACGTCGAAGGGGTAACCGCCGGAAAGGTGGATAGATCTGAGGCCTACACAGCAAAAGCGGGAAATCTATTGCATCTTCGTACCGATATCCAGGGTGATATTCAGCCCGGCACTTCAAATTTAAAGGAGCTGATAATGACGCTTCATCCCACTCCTGCCGTTTGTGGTATGCCGAGGGATATTGCTAAAAAGTTCATATTGGAAAATGAAAATTACGACCGCGAATTCTACACTGGTTTTCTGGGTGAGCTGAATTTCAAAAAGGAGACAAAGCGTAGCTCTAACCGAAGGAACCAGGAGAACCAGGCTTATGGAAGCATAAGTTCGTCAACTTCTTTATTTGTTAACTTACGCTGTATGAAAATTGAAGACGATGAAGCCGAGATCTTTGTTGGTGGCGGGATTACCAAAGATTCAGATCCTGTTCGGGAGTTTGAGGAGACACAAGACAAGGCACAAACCATCAAGGCCGTATTAGTTAAATAAATCCGCTTGAAAATTGTAATTTTGGGTGAGAAATAGAGCGTTTCCCTGAGTTGGAACTCAGTTTCAGCTAGACGACTTTTCAAAACATAGATTTGTGAAATATTCCAAAATACCTGTTGCCCGCTCGATTGTAGCCCTTTGTGTGGCCAAAAATATACATCACGTAGTAATTTCCCCCGGATCGCGAAATGCTCCGCTCACCCTCGGATTTACTAATCATCCTGAAATTAAACCCTACAGTATTGTAGACGAGCGTTCCGCGGCATTTTTTGCCCTGGGAATTGCTCAGCAACTAAAGCAGCCGGT
>NZ_JBEPWD010000137.1:0-4073 GCF_041642575.1 Salegentibacter sp.
TATTTCCAGAGGTAATGTAGAAAGTCTTCCTGCATCTGTTAAATTTAGAAAACTCTTTGCCTCTTTAAAAACACTATTCCTGGTTTGGCAATTTTTGGGTGATTTCATCTATAATTTCCTCAACCCAATACCGATACATTATTCCGCTGGGATGCAATTCATCTTCCACCAGCAAATCGGGATCCCGGGCAGCTTCCCTGGAAATAGGCGTGATATTATAGAAATCCACACCGTATTCTTCCGCTATCTTTTTAAAGACTTCATTAAATTCAGCGATCTCTGCGGAAATTTCTTCGGAATTATCACCTGCGAAAGGAGTGACTCCATAATCCGGGATACTAAGTGCGAAAACCCCATGCTCCCTGGTTTTCGAATAATTAAGCGCCATTCTGAAGACCTCCCTCAGATCTTCTTCATATTCCCGTTTTGTTTTTCCCTGATATTGATCGTTCACCCCGATTAAGATTGAAACCAGGTCGAATTCCCGGGTGTAACTCAATTCTTTCTCCATGGCTTTGAAAAGATTTCTACTGGTCCACCCGGTTTTTGCGATGATCTTTGGTGGCGCAACTTTATATCCTCTTTCATTTAAATTTTCTACCAATTGAACCGGCCAGCGGTCTTCCTCTGCTACCCCTTCTCCAATGGTGTAGGAATCCCCAAGGGCTAAATAACTGTAATTATTTTCATATTCAGTATCAACATCTTCCTGCACTGTCTCGACAAGATTTCCGCAGCTCATTAAGACTCCCGAAATAACTAGTATTAGTAATATTTTTTTCATCTAAAATTATTTTAAGCCTGAAAATACTGTATTTTGCAATAACCCAAAACTTTTAAGTATGCAAAAAATATACGTCATCTCCATATTTCTTTTCAGTCTTTCTTTTATGCAAGGACAACAAAGTCCTGCAGAAAAATTCTGGACCAAATTACAGGGCCACTGTGGAGAAGCCTACCGGGGCACAATTACCACCGAAAACCCGGGAGAAGATTTTGCAGGAAAAGAATTGATAATGCACGTAAGGTCCTGCGACAAAGACAGTATTAAAATCCCATTTTTTGTAGGTGAAGATAAATCCCGCACCTGGGTACTCTCCTTTGAAGAAGACAAGATCAAGCTAAAGCACGACCACCGTCACGCTGATGGCACAGAAGACAAGGTCACACAATATGGCGGAATTGCTTCAAACACTGGACTTGAAGATCTACAAGTCTTCCCGGCTGACATGGAAACTGCGGAATTACTTCCGGCAGCTGCTTCCAATGTTTGGTTTATTGGGCTGGATGAAGACAGTTTTACCTATAATCTCAAGAGGATAGGTTCCAACACCAGTTTCTCTGTAGAATTCGACCTGAGCGAACCGGTTGAAGATCCTGGAGCACCCTGGGGATGGGAAGAAGATAAAAAATAACCATGGGAAAGAACGACCCAAATATCAAAAGCCGGCCCTTTCCAAAAGAGGAACCGGAGAATGAAAAGCAGAAAGACAAGCCAAAAGGAGCTTTTATGGAAGCTTTGGGCCGCATTGGTTATTCTGTCTGGATCATTGTGATGATCGTTGGTGGTGTACTGGCATTTCTCCTGTCCTTACTTTTAGTATGAAGCCAGTCTGGATAGGATTTAATGTTTTTTTAAGCGTTTTTGTGATTTTACAATTTGCATATTACCTCAATGTTCCGGTGCCCCCTATCTTACGAAATTACCTGGCTGATTTTTTATGTATGCCGGTTGTTTTAAGCATTTGTCTTTTTTGTGTTCAATTCATAAAAAAAGACCGGAAACTTAAGCTTCCGGTCTTTAGTATATTTTCGCTATTTGTGCTTTACAGCATTTATTTTGAAGTTATCTTACCTCCTCTGCACGATCGCTATACTGCAGATCCTGTTGATGTCTTGATGTATTTTTCAGGAAGTTTAGTCTTTTATTTTCTTCAGAAGATTTCCTGAGATTATTCCAGATATCCCATCTTTTTCATCCATTCATCATTGTACATTTTTCCCACATACCTGCTGCCGTGATCGTGAAATAATACCACCACAACGTCATCTTTGGAGAAATGCTCCTTTAGCTGAAGCAGGCCTTTCGCTGCAGCCCCGGCCGAATTACCAAGGAAAAACCCTTCTTCCTTCGCCAGTTTTCTTGTGTAGATTGCCGCATCCTTATCGGTCACTTTTGTAAATCCGTCAATCACACTAAAATCTACATTCTTTGGCAGGATATCTTCTCCAATTCCTTCGGTGACATAAGGATAGATCTCGTTTTTGTCAAAGATCCCTGTCTCATGATATTTCTTGAAAACCGAGCCATAGGTATCGATTCCCCAAACTTTGATATCAGGATTTTTTTCTTTGAGATATTTTCCAACCCCCGAGATCGTACCGCCGGTTCCAACCCCTACCACGAAATGGGTGACCTTTCCATCGGTTTGTTGCCATATTTCAGGACCTGTGGTTTCATAATGTGCCTGGGTATTGGCCAGGTTATCATATTGATTTACATACCATGAATTTGGTGTTTCCTCTGCCAACCTTTTTGAAGTTGAATAATAAGATCTGGGATCTTCAGGTTCTACATCGGTTGGGCAAACTATTACTTCACTGCCAACCGCTTTAAGAATATCTATTTTTTCTTTGCTTTGTTTATCTGAGATGACGCAAATCATCTTGTAACCTTTCACGATGGCCGCCAGGGCAAGGCCCATTCCGGTATTACCTGAGGTTCCTTCAATTATGGTTCCACCCGGTTTTAGCATTCCGCTTTTTTCAGCTTCCTCTATCATTTTTACCGCCATCCTGTCTTTCACAGAATTGCCCGGGTTAAAAGTCTCATATTTAGCCAGGACAAGAGCGTCTATTTCTTTAGTTATTTTATTCATTTTTACCAACGGAGTATTTCCAATGGTACCTAAAATGTTTTCTGCGTATTCCATAAAAAGTTTTACAATTTATAACTCACCATAGTAGTCGAAATAACTGCTATGGCTTTCATTCTATTCAAATTTAATAGCTTTTGCCGGGGATATCTTTGAAATGATCACCGATGGGATCAATAACATCAGCATACATAATATCAGGGTGCCGATATTGACCGCAAGGATATAATCCCAGTTTATATAAACCGGAACTTCGGTTACGTAATAAGTGTCCGGATTCAAGGGGAATAATTTAAAATATTTCTGAATCAACAACAAGCCTATGCCTATTAGATTTCCCCAGAACAGCCCCAAAAGGATCAAGTAACCCGCGTTATACAAAAATATCTTCCTGATGCTCCAATCTCCGCTGCCCAATGCCTTCAGAATTCCTATCATTTGAGTACGTTCCAGGATTAAAACCAGCAAAGCGGTGATCATATTTATACCTGCAACCAGGATCATGATCCCGATGATAAGGGCAATATTAAAATCAAAAAGCTCCAGCCATTCAAAAATGGAATAGTATTTCTGATTTATGGTTTGCGCATCCAGAAACGAGCCGGTATTCTCATAAACCTCCTGCCCCTTCTCGTCCAGTTTATCAAAATCACTTATGAATACTTCAAAATTTCCAACTTCGTCATCTTCCCATCTGTTTATTCGTTGAATATGCCGAATATCAGCCAACATATATAATTCATCAAATTCCTGGAAACCGGAACTGTAAATTCCTGTGATCACAAAGGCTCTAAGCAGCGGCCGATCGCTTTCTTCCCGTAGAAAATAAGTAGGTACTTTATCCCCTACCTGCAACCCTAACCTGTTGGAAAGATAAGCCGAGATCATCACCTCATCGTTGAGCTTTTCCTTAAATTCAGGAATCTCCCCCTCAATGATGAATTCCTCAAAATATTCCCACCTGTAATCCTCCCCAAGGCCTTTTACCAGAACTCCTTCAAAATCGGTTTCTGTTCGTATTATCCCGGCCTTTGTTGCTACAGCCTGGACGTGCTCTACTCCATCTACTTTAGTGAATTCGGGATAAAAATCCTGCTCCTTTGAAATTGGGACCAGAGAAACCTGGGAGCTGTTATTATCGTAACTGGAAATACTGATGTGCCCGTTGAAAGCAGCGATCTTATCCCTTATTTTCTC
>NZ_JBEPWD010000138.1:0-3990 GCF_041642575.1 Salegentibacter sp.
TTGTTATCTGCCTCACCTACCATCCCGGTAATATCGAATTGGCCTTCGGTGATTTGTTTAACTTCCCCTGAACCCTCTTTTGGAAGACTTACCTCGAATAACTGTTTTGTTCCCATAGTAGGAGCTACAAAAAAGAGTTTTTCTCCATCCTCACTCCATAGAAAGCTACTCACAGTCTCATCCCAGTCTTTGGTAAGATTCTGTTTTTGACCATCTCTCAAAACTATAATGTCATTCTTATCGGTTTCGTATCCGGGTTCATCCATTTGCAACCATGCAAGAGTTCCGTCCCTGGAAATTGCAGGCGAGGTATCATAACCTTCATTGTTTTCGGTTAGATTGGTAGTTGTTTTTGAAGTGAGGTCGTAGGAATAGATATCTGAATTTGTGCTTTCTGCATAGTCTTTGCCCTTTAGCTTTTTAGAAACATAAAACACTTTGGTTCCATCATTATTCCAGATATAATCTTCTGAACCGCCAAATGGTTTTAAAGGAGTATCATGGGGCTCTCCTTTCATAATGTCCCATTCTTCTTCTGAAGAAAGATCCTTTATGAACAAATGGCTGTACTTTCCATCTTCCCACGTATCCCAGTGCCTGTAGTTGAGATCATCATAAATATAGACATCAGACTCTTCCATTTCAGGATAAAAATCCTCCCCGCTAACCGGCTCAACTTTAACTTCTTTTGAAATTATTTTGTATTCACCTGAAGGAGATACTTTGGTATCTGTGTATATACTATCATAGGAATTTATTTGAGTAGGTTCTCCACCTTTAAGAGAAAGCACAAAGGTTTTAGAGTTGCTGCTGTTGGTGCTTATATCATAAGAAGTGCTGGAATAAATCACCTGTTGCCCGTCATCGGTTAAACCTATTGGAGAAACTCTTTCAAGTTCCCACAACTTTTCGGGAGTCATTGTTTGGGCGTTAGCCGAAAGAAAAATGCCTGATAAGATCAGGAAAATATATAGTTTTTTCATTAGAGTAGAATATTGGTTTATTAACAAACATAAAGATACGCAGGAAGGCCAAAAAATCTTAAAATAACCAGAAAAAATTATTCATCTTATTGCAAATCCTCATAATTCATTTTAATATCATAAAAAATATTAAGCTTTATTAGAGGGCCTTATTCCGAAATTATACAATAAGAAGAAAACAGAGAAAAAATTGTGTTCACTGCTTCGTTATTACCGATTTACAGTATCCCAAATTACCTCCTCACATAGCTTTGGTCGGCAAAACAAATGAAAACCCGCATTCGAGAACCACTAACGGAATCCCCTTTTTTACCAGGGCTTTGGCGTGCAAGGGAATTACCAATTAATTATATATTAATCCTTGGAAAGTCTTACAGGTTTTGGAATTCCATAGGAATCCTATAAAAATTTGTCTGATATTCTGTCACTTTATCGAATATCTACTTAAAAAAGTGAAAACCAATTAATTTTTGGTCTATATTGAAAGTGCTATTCATCTAAACCATCCCGGAAGTGAAAAAACCTAATATTCTAATTATTGCAGCTATACTGTTCTCTCTTCCAATTTTTGGGCAATTCAGGGTAAAACCTGTGGAGAAAAAAGAACTTCACTTAGAAGACCTAAGTGAAGAAGCCATAGAAAAATTGAGGAATTCTCAGACTGTCTTCTTCTATCGTGCAAATGATGATCTTGCCGAATTACGCCAGGCTCTTGAAGATGTCTGGACCATCTCCGAGCTTCTACTTATACCTTATGCTGAAGCCGGCAAAACAGATCTTAAAGGAAAATCTTTTATTATTATCGAGGGACTAAGAACAGTTAGCAAGAAGTACACTACCGTTGATAACTCCTATGTATTTTTACATTTTTATATGGATCTTACGGATAAAAAAGGAAAAGAATTTAAGCAAACTTTTGCACGGCTTGATCTTTTCCCTACTGAAGAAGCAATGAAGGACATGTCATTGATGGATGAAGGTGAAATATTTGATTACCTATATGGCAATGCCGAAATAAATAATTGGAGTCCCGGCTTTTTACGAAATTATTTTAGAAATATAAATGACCTGCTGGAAACAGGGGATGGTAAAGGTCTTTATGAAGGTAAAGATGAAGTTCCCGCTATTTCGGGCATGGCCAATAAAATTCTTTATGTGCCTGATTACGTCCTGGATAAAAAGAGCAAAATGTATGGTCTCGTATCAGGTTCACAAGAGCCTGAAAAGCTGATGAAGAATTATCCTTATCCATACGAATTTAAAAGCGCTTCCAAGATAAGTGAATCGATTACTGCAGGCGAGGATTTTTATTACCTCGTGTACACGAGAAGTTCATCAGAAAAGTATTTTACCGTTTACCATAGTACAAGTGGAGAGATTGTCTTTAATCGGTATAAACCTATGTCCTATAATCTAAAGAATTCAGATTTAAAAGATATTGCAAAATCTGTAAAGAAGATGCAAAAAAGATCCGGGAGGTAACAAACCGTCACCAACAATTTTCATTTCTAATTCTGTACCTAAAAATTAATCGATGAAATATTCCTTTTTTGCGGCTCTGTTTGCGGCTGCTTTGCTTCTTTCCTGTTCAGCATCAAATGATGACGGGGAGGAAATCCCGGCTAAAACGGCTTTCAAACTTGAGGAAAAGATTGTTGGGAAGTGGGATGTGGACACTCAGGAGTCAGAGAATATGTCCCGGCAAAAGCAATCCACTCCGCAGTGCAATATATTCTCTCTAATTTTCAATGCAGATGGCACTTTTATCATCACTCACCAGGATGGTACAATTACTGGAGATTATAAGGTGGAAGGGGAGAACCTAATCAGCCTTGGGAAGTCAGGATCGATCGGAGAAATTAGTTTTAATGCTTATGGTCTTTTCTTCAGAGCAACTCTTACAGATATTTGTTCCGGTACAGGTTCTGCCGGAAGAGATGAAGAATATGTTCCGGGCGACTGTTATTCCTTCCTCTTTTGTATGGACAACTCTTTCTGGTCTTCCGCAGATGAAGAACAGGTAGTCTTTTTACAGTTTCAAAATCGAAGCCTTGGAGAATTCTTCGTCAGGAATAGCTTTTTTACAGACCTGAAATGCAAAGAGAAGACAAGCAATGAGCAGGAAAATGGAACTTCGGTGATGGTAGCCAATTATAACCATCTTCTGCAGTTTATATTAGATGAAGGATCTCCTGTCATTTACTCTTATACACCCTTGGAAGATGGAAAGCTTCAGGAGGAAATACAAACTACTGAAGGAACCCGTACAAGAATTTTCGAACCTGCTTCCGAATCTGAAATGGACGCTTACTCCCCGTATGTGCTATGTGGAGAAAAGACCTATTTGCCCGATGATTCTTTTGAGAAATGGTTAATCCATTTTGGTTATGATGATGTCCTGGATAATTACGTACTGACCGGAAATATTGATAAGATTGAAACCTTGCATCTTTCTGAAAGTTATTTGTATGGCGGCTGGGAGTTTCTTGACCTTACTGGTCTTCAGGACTTTGTGACCCTGAAGGATCTTGAAGTTCAGGCATCGAACCTGATCGAAATCGATCTCTCGGGGAATATTAATCTGGAAAGGTTGTTTCTGGGGTCTCCGGTAATGAGTAGCCTTGATCTGACTCATAATATCAAACTGAAGTCGCTTTATTTCGAATTTGCACAGATCCAGGCGCTAGAACTTTCACAAAACACCGAATTGACAGTAGTAGAACTACAGCTTATGCCATTACCTTTTTTAGATATCAGTAAGAACAATAAATTGGAAATGCTCACTATTGAGGGAGGGGGCTTTAAAGAGTTGATTGCTGGTGAGCACCCTGCGCTGTGGCATTTAAATGTAAGTGGCAATAAAGAATTTGCAGAAATTGATGTGAGGCATTTTCCAAATTTAAAAGAGCTTAACCTGTCCGGAAATAAACTTACTGCCGTCAATGTTTCTACCCTAAATCTTTTAGAGGGGCTGGAGGTTCGGGATAACTTCCTTACCAGTTTAAAC
>NZ_JBEPWD010000139.1:0-3977 GCF_041642575.1 Salegentibacter sp.
TAGCTCCTACTATGGGAACAAAACAGTTATTCGAGGTAAGTCTTCCAAAAGAGGGTTCAGGGGAAGTTAAACAAATCACCGAAGGCCAATTCGATATTACCGGGATGGTAGGTGAGGCAGATAACAATATGGTGGTGACCAGAACAGATATGAATCACGCTACCGAGATTTATACAGTAGATCTTAAAAGCGGAAAAATGGATCAGCTTAGCCATGTGAACGATACATTCTATAATGAAATTAAGCTGAGCAAGGTGGAAAAAAGGATGGTACCAACTACCGACGAAAAAGAAATGCTGACATGGGTGATCTACCCACCAGATTTTGATCCCAATAAAAAATACCCTACCCTTCTTTATTTACAGGGCGGACCGCAGTCTCCTTTATCCCAATTCTATTCCTTCCGATGGAACTTCCAGTTGATGGCTGCTAAAGGTTATATAGTAGTGGCTCCTAACCGAAGAGGAATGCCGGGACATGGAGTAGAATGGAACGAGCAGATAAGTGGCGACTGGGGCGGTCAAAATATTAAGGATTATCTTTCAGCAATAGATGAAATCAGCAAGGAAGATTTTGTAGATAAAGACAGGCTGGGAGCTGTAGGGGCAAGCTATGGTGGGTATTCGGTTTATTACCTTGCCGGCCACCACGACGATCGCTTTAAAACTTTTATTGCTCATGACGGCATCTTCAATACCCGCAGTATGTATGGAACCACTGAAGAATTGTTCTTTGTAAATAAAGATCTAGGCGGCCCTTACTGGCAGGATCCAACACCTAAAGCATATACCGAATTTAATCCTATTAATTTTGTTGATAAATGGAATACGCCCATTCTGATCATCCAGGGAGGAAAGGATTTCAGAGTACCGATTGGGCAGGGCCTTGAAGCTTTCCAGGCCGCACAACTAAAAGGTTTAAAAAGTAAGTTGCTGTATTTTCCTATGGAGAACCATTGGATCCTCAGCGCCCAGAACGGGATAATCTGGCAAAGGGAATTCTTTAAATGGCTCGAGGATACCTTGTAATTTTAAGCTCACTTTTTATATGAGTTCAGGTGTGATGATGTTTTTATTTTTACAATTATCACACCTGAATTTATAATAATAACCAGGATATTCTTAAAAGAAAGAACTCATTCTAAGACTAGCCCCACCCCTATTTTGCTCAACAAATAGGGATTATGGTCAATTACCAGGATATCATTGTCCTTACTCAGTTTTTCGAGAATATCATACAAGAGATCAATATCGGCATAATGTAATCCTGTGCTGGGTTCATCTAAAATATAAAGCGTATTGGTCGCCCGGTCCTGGAGCCAGTTCAGTAACAATAATCGCTGTTTTTCTCCCGAAGAAAGGGATTGAACAGGCTGATCCAGGCGAAGATGCGCCAAACCGATTTCTTCCAGTTCATTTAAGAATTGAAGTGTTTTGTCTGGCACCTTATTCTCCTCTAACCATTCCTTTAATTCGTTAAGATTAAAGGCGAGTACCTCAGCGATATTTTTTGAAGCAACTTTATGTTCCAGAATATGTTGCTGATAGCGCTGTCCATTACAGACTTCACATTCTTCAATCGCATTTGCAGCGATATCCAGGCTGGTTTCTATGTGGCCCTTGCCTTTGCAGTTCGGGCACTGACTCGTTTTTGTTTTATAAGAAAAGTCCCGGGGTTTCAGGCCTGTTTCGCTCGCAAAGATCTTGGTTATTTCTTTTAACAGATCCAAATAGGTGACTAACAAAGTCTTCGAATGTGATCTTAGCTTCTTAGACTCAAAATAATGCGCTCCCGCATACTTTACTGGGAATTTGATGCTTTCACAATTGACCGGCTTGCCTGTCTCGATGCTCGGAATCAGAATATCTTTCACTAAAGTAGTCTTCCCAATTCCTGATTTACCGCTAATGGCCGTGATGCCTCCAACAGGTACTTCCAGGGATTCTTTCACTAAGGTATATTTGAAAATATTCCGGATGGAAATAGAATCCTTCCCTGCTTTTAAACTGATTGCTTTAGAAGGTTCTTTCAAAAAAGGGTGACAATCTTCCTTTTTTAAATAATCCTTCGGAGTTCCCTGAAAAGTAATATATCCTCCCAACTTACCGGCTTTAGGGCCAAGTTCAACCAACCGATCAGCCTGCAGGATGATCTCTTTATTGTGCTCAATCACAATCACCGTATTGCCTTTTTCAATAAGATCCTTTAGAATACCGATCAGGTCCGGAATATTGTCGTTAGATAGTCCTGCGGAAGGTTCATCCAAAAGATAGGTAATCCCCTTCAGCGGAGAGTTTAACTGTTTTATAAGTGCTACACGTTGATTTTCTCCTCCGGAAAGCGTGCTGGATTTACGGTTGAGCTGCAGGTGATCAATATGCAATTGCTTTGCACGTTTTATGGTATTGATCAAATGAGGCTTAATGTTGGAGATGAGTTTTTGATCCATCTTTTCATGCTCAGAATCAGCCGAAAGCCAATTTTCCAGAGCTTTAAAGTCCATTGATCGTATTTCGTGAATCGATTTACCTCCAATGTAAAAAGTCAGACGCTCAGGCTTTAATCCGCTTCCCGCACAATGGCTGCATTCCTCAAGGGAGAAAAGTGCTTTCAGCTTTTCAATATTCTTGTTCTTTCTGGTCTTATAATATTCTTCTTTTAAGTAATGGAAAAGGCCTTCCCATTTCATACTTACCTCCTGAATTCCTTCCCGGGTTTTGGTTTTGAATTGCCAGTTGGCTTTCCATACAGTATCTCCGGCACCGTGAAATAAAATGTCTTTTTGTTGATCGGTCAATTCATTAAAAGGCGTTTCGAGACCAAATCCATATTTAGCACCTAACACCTGTAAAATCGCCATATACTGGCTGCTCGCATGACCATAGTAAGCCAGGGATTTGTTGTGTTCAAAAAGTCCGTTAGCAATACTCTTGTTTTGATCCAGTACTATTTTATCTAAATCGGGGAGCAATTCCTGCCCCATACCGTCGCAAACGGCGCATTTTCCCAATTCGTGATTATTGGAAAAATGGCTGGCGGATAATTCAGTTCCTTCGTACTGGGCTTTTCGGGAAAAGGCAAAACGTAAAATCTTATCTATTCCCGTTTGTTTGGCAATATCAGAGCGATCTGTAAAACTCTTTTCTTTACGGGTAACGCAAATAGTTGGGCTAAGCCCTTCAATATGGTCAACTTCAAACTGAAAATTCACCCCTACTCTTGACTGCTGATAACTCGAAAACTGTTTGGTCATTTCCTGTAATCCGTAGCCATGTATAGTGTCAATAACCAAAGAAGATTTTCCCGAACCTGAAATTCCGGTAATTACAGATAATTGATTCTTCGGAAGATCTATATCCAGGTCTTTAAGATAATGCGTTCGGGCTCCCTTTACAGAAATCGTATCCCTGCGCTGATCTGGTGCTTCCTCCAGATCCAGCGCCTGAGCTTTTATGGCATTATTCACCAGGGTATCGCAGGAGGATTGAAAAAGCGGATGATTCTCAAAGCAAATAATACCTGCCGTTTGTTCTTTAAGCTGATGCAAAGCTTTTAGCAGTTGCCTCACATTTTGCTGATGCAATCCAATACTTGGTTCTTCCAACAATAGAAGGGTCTTTTTTGATTGTTTAGCAAAATGTTTGGTGAGCTTAATTCGCTGCGCTTCACCCCCGGATAAGATGTTGGAAGGTTGGCCGAGCTTGATATATCCCAGCCCCAGCTGCAGCATCAAAGACAGTATTTTGGTAATTTTCTTCTCATCGGCAAAGAAATCATAAGCTTCCGTTATACTCAGATTATAGATTTCAGCAATATTTTTATTGTTCCAATGCACTTGCAATACTTCATCCTTAAAACGCTTACCATTACAGGTCGGACAAATCTGGTTGATAGTACCCAACACATTCATAGAAAGCGTAATCACGCCGGCTCCTTCACAGGCTTCGCATCTTCCGCGCTTGTTATTGAAAGAAAAT
>NZ_JBEPWD010000140.1:0-3964 GCF_041642575.1 Salegentibacter sp.
AATTATTTCTCAGTATTAATTTAATACTTATTCAAGGCATAGAAAAACTTATTGAAGTGATTAACAAAACATTATATTAGTTTGAACCTGGGGAGTGGTTAATTGGGGATTGGTTCATTCGTTAATTCGGGATTCGTTAATTTTAGATTCGTTCCTGGCAACCTTGGGCTACTCCCATATAATGAAACCTAAAAAAGCTCCTCCCTTTTTTCAAAGGGAGGTGGCTTTTCCGCGGTAGTGGAAAAGACGGAGGGTTAAGGCGGCTGGTTTCATTAATTCGTTAATTGGGAGTTCGTTTAGTTCCTCCATTTTAACCAATTTCTTTGTTCTCTTCTAAATTAACCTTGAAACAGGAGATCCCATCTGTTTAAAACCGGTCAACACTCATCGGGGAAATTTACCTTACCTCATTCCACTTTCCACTCCCAAAAATTCTACCGGCTAAAGACTAACGACTCTCGACTAAATCTAAAGACCAAAGACTACCGACTGCCAAGATGTATTGCTCAATATTCCCGAATCTCTTACCTTTAACCGATAAACCTATATTCTGAATGAACAAAAGAAAGATCTGCGTGGTGGTTACCGCGAGGCCATCGTATAGCAGGATCAAGTCGGCACTTAGCGCTATTCAGGAGCATCCGGAGCTGGAATTACAGCTGGTGATCGCCGGTTCTGCCTTGCTGGATCGCTACGGAAATGCAGTGGATTTTATTGAAAAGGACGGTTTCCCTATTGCAGCAAAGGTATTCATGGTGCTGGAGGGTGAAAATCCTACCACTATGGCCAAAACCACTGGACTGGGAGTGATGGAACTCACCAATGTATTATACAATCTGAAACCCGATGCGGTGGTAACCATAGCCGACAGGTTTGAGACCATTGCCACTTCCATCGCGGCGGCTTATCAGAATATTCCGCTGGTGCATATACAGGGCGGGGAAGTAACGGGGAGCATCGATGAGAAAGTGCGGCATGCCAAGACCAAGCTCGCCGATCTGCACCTGGTGGCTACGGAAGACGCGAGGGAACGGGTTATCAAACTCGGGGAAGTGGAAGATAAGGTCATCAACACCGGTTGTCCTTCCATAGACCTGGCAAAACAGATTACTGAAGAGTCAAGTCTCAACTTCGATCCTGTTGAGAAATACGGCGGGGTGGGTAAATCCCTGGACTGGAAAAACGGCTACCTGGTCGCGATGCAACACCCGGTGACCACAGAATATAAACAGGCCAAACAACATATAACAGAGAGTCTGAAGGCGGTAAAAGAACTCAACATCCCCACCTTCTGGTTCTGGCCGAATGTGGATGCGGGCTCTGATGGCACTTCTAATGGAATGCGAACCTTCAGGGAACTGGAGCAACCGGAGAACATTCATTTCTTTAAGAATATGGAACCGGTGGATTTTCTGAGATTGCTGAAAGGCTCCAAAGCCCTGATCGGTAATTCCAGCGTGGGACTTCGGGAGTGCGCTTATCTCGGGGTGCCTGTAGTGAACATCGGGAACCGGCAGCACCGCAGAAGCCGTGCAAAAAATGTAACTGATGTGGGTTATGATAAAGAGGAGATCATTCAGGCTACCAGGCAGGCTATGGAACAACAACATTTTCCCTCCTCTGATCTCTACGGAAACGGAGACTCGGGAGTAAAGATCGCTGAGATCCTTGCGAGTGTGGAATTGAGTTTTAGTAAAACGATCACCTATTAATTTGGTTCTCGGCTTGCCCGCCGTAGCTCAGGCGGAGGCGGGTTGTCTGTTCTCTGTTATGAGTTTTTTTTTATTGTAGAGCAAGGTCATTTTATAAAGATCGTCATTCCGGGCCTGACCCGGAATCTCATCACGCATGAATTAGGTGTCATTCAACTTACTATAAATTCATCCCACCTGAATAGTTTTATGAAATTCTGAATCAATCCCTACAGCATCGGGACAGCATGACGTTGAACACAACTTTCCATATTTAAGTCCACAACCTAGCCTCCACAATCAACAACTAATAATTCCTATATTTGAAAAACTAAAACTTCCGGATTTGAAAATATTAGGCCTTATCCCTGCCCGGGGGGGCAGTAAAGGAATCCCCGGCAAGAATATCAAGCTGCTGGGGGGCAAGCCCCTGTTGCAGTATACCTGGGAAGCGGCGAAGCGAGCAAGTCTGCTTGATAAGGTTATCCTTAGTTCTGAGGATCAGGAAATAATTGAGGTTGCAAAGAACCTGGGGCTGGAGGTTCCTTTTACCAGACCTGAAGAACTGGCTCATGACGAGACACCAAGCATTGAGGTGATCAAACACGCCTTAAACTTCTTCAAAGAAAAAGGGGAGAATTTTGATGCGGTTTGTCTGATGCAGCCCACTACTCCATTTCGTTCGCCGGGACTCCTCGATGCCTGTATTAAAAAGTTCGTGGAGAACAATTTGGATTCACTGATCAGTGTCAGGGAGGTGCCCGCGGAGTTCAATCCACATTGGGTGTTTGAGGAGAAAGAAGGCCTGTTGAAACTCGCAACCGGAGAGGAGAGCATCATTCCCCGCCGACAGGAATTGCCAAAAGCTTACTTTCGTGACGGGGCGATATATCTTACAAAAACAGAAGTCCTGCTGGAGCAGAATTCTCTATACGGAAAGCGAACCGGGTTTTACGATACTACCGGTACTCCTTATGTGAATATTGATACACCTGAGGATTGGGAGAAAGCTATGAAAATAGTGGAAAGTGGAGAGTGGAAAGTGGAGAGTTATTAGTCGCTAGTATTTAGACGATAGGCGTTAGATTTTAGGAGGGAAAGTGTTTTTTTAATCGGTAGGCTTTTATCTTTAGTCGGTAGTTTAAAAATATTAGAGCTGAAGGGGTTGTCGGGATGTAAAAAAGCAAATTAATACAAATAACATTATACAATATACATTAACAAATGTGCGGAATAGCCGGGATCATAGGTAAGGGAGAATATTCTTCTTCCCTGGAGAAAATGCTGAAAACACAGGCACACCGTGGTCCTGACCATACGGGTCGGTATTTTGATAAAGATTTTGCTGCCCTGGGCCATAACCGACTCTCCATCATTGATCTTTCCCCGGAAGCTCATCAGCCTTTTTCCGAGGAATCGGGGCGCTTTCAGCTGGTTTTTAACGGGGAGATCTATAATTATAAAGAATTAAGGCAGGAACTGGCTTCGGGCTATAATTTCAGGACTAAATCTGATACCGAAGTCCTGCTCGCCGCTTTTATCAAATGGGGAAAAGCCTGTCTGCAGCACCTCAACGGGATGTTTGCTTTTGCCATCTGGGATGCAAAGGAGAAAAAACTCTTCGCGGCCCGGGACCGGTTTGGGGTTAAGCCTTTTTATTATACCGAAGTAAAAGGAGTCCTATACTTTTCCAGTGAGATCAAAGCATTACAATCGGTTATCCCTGAGACCACACCCAATGAGAAAGTCTGGGCGAGTTATTTCGCCTATGGGTCCTATGGAAGGCCTGATGAGACTTTTTATAAAGATATTCATCAGCTCCCGGGAGGGCATTTTTTGGAGTATTCCGAAGGAAAGTTCAGCATCAAAGCATGGTATGACTTTAAAGAACGGGTATCATCGATTAAACCGAATAAGGATTTTGAAGAAGCCAAAGCCAACTATTTTGAATTGCTGAAAGAAAGTATCAGGTTAAGATTCCGCGCTGATGTGCCACTGGGCTTCAACCTCAGCGGCGGCGCAGACAGCTCCCTGTTACTGGCCCTGGTAAACCTGTTCGAGGACAAGAAAAATATCACCGCCTATAGTTTTTACACAGGCGATGAGCGTTACGATGAACTGCCCTGGGTGGAACAAATGATCGCCACTACTGAGAATCCGCTTAAAAGAGTCAGATTTTCTGCTGAAGAGGTGGCTGAAACAGCCACTTTCATTTCGAAGAGTCAGGATGAGCCTTTTGGGGGCATTCCCAGTCTGGCCTATTCAAAGATATT
>NZ_JBEPWD010000141.1:0-3904 GCF_041642575.1 Salegentibacter sp.
CTTCGGGAGATGCCTCCGCAGCGAGGCGGAGCTACTATGGAACGTTCCCAACCAACTGACACTGGAGATTTTAGCACCGATTTAGATACTATTGAGGCAGACGATAATTAGAAATTTTTCTAATATTGCATTAGACTTCCGGAAAAGGATAATTATTCTTTTCCGGATTTTTTATTCTCAAAGATTTAGAATTAACTCGATTAAATATGGCGCCAGCAAAGCCGTAATTATCCCATTAAGGCACATCGCGAGGCCACTGTAAACGCCTTGAATTTTCCCCTCTTCAAAAGCCCTAGCGGTTCCGATTCCATGGGCCGCGGTTCCAAGTGCGGTTCCAATTGCAATTTTACTTTTAATACCTAATTTCTTCAGAATAAATGGCCCGAAAGCATTACCAAAAATACCAACCGCGATAACTATTCCCGCCGTAATTTCAGGAATTCCATCAACAAGTCGGGTGACCTCAATGGCGATAGGTGTAGTTACCGATTTGGCGGCTAGCGACCGGATGATCACTTCGGGTGCCTGCAGCAACAATAGAAGAATGATTACACTTAAAATTCCGGTAATTCCACCCGTGAGTACTGCGAACACGAATATTTTTAAATTCTGTTTAACCTCTTCGTATTTCTCATAAAAGAATACGCCTAAGGCCACTACAGAAGGCCCAAGGAAAAAACTTATGTATTCCCCACCAGCATTATAGCTTTCAAAATCTATTTGAAAAATGAGAAGAAAAATAATTATTCCCGTAATAGCAATCAGAACAGGGTTTAGCAGGATATAGTTCCATCTCTTCCGAAGTTTTACCGCAAGGAAATATGCAATCAGGGTTATAAAAACTCCAAATACCGGAAGTTGGAAAAACTGCTGCATCATTTCCTTGATTTTTCGAGGATTACAGCCGTTATATAAAGCGTAAGGATACTACTAAAAACAACAGCAACGGTAATGGGAAGCCAGAATTCGGCTACCATATTGAAATAAACCATCAGGCCAACGCCATACGGTATAAAAAATACAACAAGATATTTAATGAGTTTATCAGAGGCAGGTTTTACATCTTCGAGTTGTATCAGTTTTAGTTTTAAAGCGATAAAAATAAGCAACATTCCCAGGATATTACCCGCCACCGGAATTTGAAACAGCCATGAGATCAATTCCCCCAGCAATAAAAACCCGAAAATATAAAGTAAACTTTTCAGCATAAACAGGAGTCTTTATTCATACATATCCTGAAGGTCGGCGTGATGAAGATCAATGAGGAATTGGGCTATTAGATCGGTTGTTTTTTCAAAGAATTTCCCACCATTTCCGGCAGTGGCCTTTTTGGGATTGCCAACTCCTGTATCTTTTGTGACGCTGGTCCATGCTCGCTGAGAGGTCACCCAGCCTTCTTTGAGTCCGCGGATTTTAAAAGTTCTTGCAGCTCCATCTCCTGCTTCTTCGAGTGGAAGCACCAGATGTGGTGCCAAATGCAATACCGCTGCCGTCTCCAGTTCTCCCGCATGATCTCCGGGTTCTTCAAAATACTTTTTCGCATCTGAAAGTTGCCACCAATTAATAGCACAAACAAAAACCCTGGGATATTCCAGGCTAAGCTCCCGAATCATCTGTTTAAAATTATTCCCCCCATGGGCATTCAGAATAACCAGTTTCTGTATTTTATGGGTGTCTAGTACCTGCACCACATCCTTTAAAACTGCATACTGAGTGGAAGGGTTCATATTCATACAAAGCTTCAAATCCATTTGTCCTGTATTTACTCCAAATGGGATTGTAGGCAAGACAATAGGTTTGGCATTTTGTTCCCATGCTTTTCTGGCAGCTTCAATGGCGTTGGATTCCCCTAAAATATTATCAGTTGCATATGGGAGGTGATAATTATGAGCTTCAGTGGCACCCCATGGAAGGATTGCTACGGAATAATCTTCGTTTTTAACCTGTTTCCAATTGGTTTCAGCCAGTACATATGGCCTTATTTCGTCGCTCATTTCCTTATTTTTTAAATTCAGAATCCATAAAAATAAGAAAACGGACAGGTTTCAACGTTCCGAAGTGAAGGGAAATTCAAAAATAATTAGTCGAGAGTATCTTTGAGGTTTTTGGAATAATTTCGCCACTTTTCAATACAGTCCTTCATATCCTGTGGGATTTCGGTATCGAAACTCAGTTCTTCCCCGGTTTCAGGGTGAGTAAAACCGAGAGTTTTGGCATGAAGGGCCTGGCGCGGCAATATTTTAAAACAGTTCTCAACAAACTGCTTGTATTTTGTGAAAGTCGTTCCCTTAAGGATCTTATCTCCACCGTAGCGTTCATCATTAAAAAGCGTATGTCCAATGTGTTTCATATGAACGCGAATCTGGTGCGTGCGCCCTGTTTCAAGAATACAAGCCACTAAGGTGACATATCCAAAGCGTTCCAGAACTTTATAGTGCGTAACGGCAGGTTTTCCTTTAATTTCATCATCTCCTTCATAAACCGTATTCTGCAATCGGTTTTTAGGATGGCGGCCGATATTACCTTCCACTACGCCTTCATCTTCTTCCACATTTCCCCAAACCAGAGCCACATATTCCCGGTCGCTGGTTTTGTCGAAAAATTGCTTAGAAAGGTGAGTCATGGCATGCTCGGTTTTAGCTACAACCAACAGGCCACTGGTATCTTTATCTATGCGGTGAACTAAACCAGGCCGCTCACTGCTGTTGTTGGGTAGATTATCGAAATGATAAACCAGGGCGTTAATCAGGGTGCCGCTGTAATTACCATGACCGGGATGCACAACCATCCCAGCGGGTTTATTAATTACCAGCAAGCTGTCATCCTCATAAACAATATCGAGGGGAATATTCTCGGGAGTAAGCAGAAATTCATAGGGCGGATGTTCAAACATCACCTGGACAATATCTCCAGCTTTTACCTTGTAATTTTGTTTTACCGGCTCGTCATTAACGTAAATATTTCCGGTTTTGGCAGCTTTCTGAATTTTATTCCGGGTGGCATTTTCAATGAAATTCATCAGAAATTTATCCACACGAAGTGGTTTCTGCCCAATTTTAGCTACGAATTTATGATGTTCATAGAGGGTTTCATCCTGCTCTTCAATTTCGTTGTTCTCGTCTTCCTTGTTCATTAAAATTCCAGTTCTTCCTCGTTAGCATCATCTTCACCTTCATCTTCATCTTTATTTCCTGAGTAACGACCGGAGCCATCGCCCAATACAAGATCTATTTTGGAGGTCTTCATAAGTTTGTCCCCTGCTTCAATCTTCTGGCCTTCATGTCTAAGTTCAAGTACCGCATCTTTGGCGATATCCGGTTTATAAGTGACATCTCCAATTTCAAAACCAATGGAACGCAGTGTAGGCTCGGCTTGGCGGCGAGTTCTTCTTATTAGATCAGGAACCATTATTTTCCTGTATCCCGAAGGATTAAGGGTTAAATATATCTTCCGGTTTTCTTTTACAAACTGTCCGGGTTCAGGAACCTGTTCGATAACTGAAAACCGTGGGAAATCGGGGTTAAAATTGGCAGAATCCAATATCTCATACCTCAAATCCATTGCAGCCAGGCGATCATCTACCTTATCGAGAGACATTCTTGCAAGATCGGGCACTTCAATACGCTGTTCCTGATTGGTTGAATAGTCGAGCCATTTCATCGCGAGAAAAGCGAGTACGATAAGGGCCAATACAGCAAGCACCAATTGAATTAAAAATGTTTTGCTGAAGATAAATTTAAATAATCCCATACATTTGTTTGTAAGCGACAAAGATATAAAACCCATGCATTTGGCAGCAGGCCTTAATCATGATATTTTTGTTTAACGAAAATAAACCCGAAAAATTGAAGATGAAGAAAAAAATCGCCATCGCTATGGGCGGATATTCAAGCGAATATCACAT
>NZ_JBEPWD010000142.1:0-3902 GCF_041642575.1 Salegentibacter sp.
GGTACAACCAACGATTTTCAGTCGAACATAGAAACTTTCACAAAGAATATTCTCGATTACCTGTACAATCTTGAAGACTAAAACTAAAGCTCATGAAATATAAATTCAGCTATATAATTTTCAGCTTTCTTGCTCTCGCCATGTTTCTGGGCTGTGAAGAAAGAGAAAATTTTGACGAAGATCTGAGCCCGGTGCTAAATTCTGTTACCACTTTACAAGGTAACGGAACCCGGGCGAATATAAACCATTTAGAGGGAAGGATCAATCTGGTCCTTCCCCCAAGAACCGATATCACCAATGTTGAACTGGAGATTACCGCCCCCGAAGGTGTAGAGGTAAATCCTTCTTCGGGGAGTACTTTAGACCTGTCTGAACGCGTTGAAATTACTTCAGCCTACGGAAATTCAACCAGGAATTACCAATTGATCACAAGGGTTTTACCCAATAAGATTGCCTTTCTTGGAGAACAGGAAACCTTTGAGGAACTCCTTGAAAATGCCGATGACGACATAGTTGCAGCCGCAGAATGGCTACAGGAAACTTATCCTGAAGATTTTGAATATCTAAATGCCGCCGAGGTAACTTTTGAAGACCTTCAAAGTGTAAACGTAGTGGTGTTCTACTATGACCAGGTTGGAAGTTCTGAACTGCCCGAAGTTTTTACCGAAGGCGGAGCTAAATCGGCTTTTATTCAATATTTGGTTGAAGGCGGAAAAATGCTTTTAGGAGGAATGGCCACAAGTTTTGCTGAAACCGTTGGAAGAGATCAAAGCGGTTTGCTTACAATTCAAAGCAGCGGCGAAGGCTTCGATTCCCCCGATACCTGGGCCATTGACGGAGGAGTAAACTTTGAAAGTTCCAAAAAGAACCATCCCATTTATACTTTTAATGAAGGATTAGTAGAAGAAAATGAAGAAGGATATTTCCCCGTTATAGATGCCGGTTTCAGAGAAGACCACAACAACCTTTGGGATGCATCTTCCCTTCTGGAATCCGGAAATCAGCCCGGCCAGTTTAATGAATTTGAACGCCTGTATGGTGGAGAGGTTTTAGCTGTTTGGAGTGGTGTGGCAGACGAATGTTGCCCGGGAATCATAGAATTCAAACCAAAAACCCCTTATTCAGGAACCATAATCGCTATTGGTATTGGTGGAATTGAATGGAATATGAACGATGGACGCACCAATGAGTATAGAAGCAACATTGAGGGTATTTATAAAAATGCAATTGATTACCTGAGTACTCTGTAAAATTTTAGGCTGTGTTTTCAGGCAGAACATAGAATTGATTTTTTATGTTCTGCTATTTTAAATTTAAATACAAAGAATGATACATAAATCTGCAATCTGCTTTGGTGAGATCCTTATCGACGATTTTCCCGATATGGAACGTATTGGGGGAGCCCCGCTTAATGTTGCTTCCAGGCTTCAGAAACTAGGGGTAGAAACTCAAATTATCAGCCAGGTAGGAGAAGATGAGAATGGAAAAAAATTGCTGGCTTATCTTGAGAAAATAGGAGTGGGAACCGGCTTGGTTTCGGTTACCCCTCATTTTCCTTCAGGGGTGGTTCAGGTGCAACTTTCGGCATCCGGTTCGGCGAGTTATGAGATTTCCTATCCTGCAGCCTGGGATAAGATCCGGCTTTCAGAAGAAATGAAAATGGCAGTTAAAAAAGCCGATTTAATGATCTTCGGAAGTTTGGTGTGCCGCGATGAGGTGAGTCGAAATAGCCTACTGGAACTTTTACCTTATGCTAAATTCAGGGTTTTTGATGTGAACCTGAGGCCACCGCATTACGAAAAGGAAATTCTCGTTGAGCTAATGCAGCAGGCCGATTTCATCAAATTTAATGATGACGAGTTGTTCGAGATCGCAGAAATGCTGGGCTCTACTTTTCATTCCCTGGAACAGAATATTCACTTTCTTGCTGAAAAGACAAGTACTAGTGATATTTGTGTGACAAAGGGACGGCACGGGGCAGTCTTATTGAAGGATGAAAAATTATATTACAACAGCGGATTCAAAATAGAAGTGAAAGATACCGTTGGTGCGGGAGATTCCTTCCTGGCTTCGCTCTTAGCTAAATTGCTTCAGGAAGAGGAACCTCAGCAGGCCCTGAATTTTGCCTGCGCGGTAGGAGCTTTAGTTGCTGCAGAAGAAGGTGCAAATCCAGATATCTCGAACTCAAAGATAAACGAATTCATGAATGTTTGATTTTTCTTATTCAAAGATGCTTTTACATTCAGTATTGAATTTAAGGCCCGGTTTAAGATGGAATTCAAGTAGAGAAGAAAGATTAATTGCATGAGTGTGAAAAGGCAGCGGTTTCCATTATGTCTTTTTTGTAATACCGTTTTAACCCTGAGCATCATTCAGAAATTCCGAATGATGCTCAGGTTTTTTATTCTTTAGAATTATATAGTTTTAATTAAATGAGGTGTTTTTATTCTCCTCAGATTTAGTCAAAACCCTTTTAACAAAAAAAACACTGAAAATTTACAGTTCTTTTTAGTGGTCATGATGTTCTTCTGCCTCTTCGTAGGTTTCATGAATGGTGCCAGCTTCATGTTGGGGTGGCCCGTAGAGCGTATAGATTTTCAGCGGTTCCTGTCCTACATTTACAATCTTATGCCAGTATCCTGCCGGAATCATTGTGATCCAGTCATGGTCAATAGTTTTGTCAAAGGTGAGATCGTCTTTTTCTTCTCCCATTAAAACACGAGCAACACCACTCTCTATCCGAATAAACTGATCATTTTCGGAATGAAGCTCCAGGTCAATCTCATCTCCCGGTTCCAAAGACATCAACACCAGTTGCATATCTTTTCCGGTCCATACCGCCATACGATAGTGGGAATTGTCTAAAGTGGCCTCTTCAATGTCTATGATCCAGGGTTTTTTTCCTTCATCTTCAATAGTTGTTGAGTTTTCCTGGGAAAACACGTTTGTTCCTGCAAACATCAGCAATACTAATGTACATAACAAAAACCAGCGATGGGTTGAAATTATTTTTTTCATAGTTTCTCGTTGTTTATTAGCTTAAAGTTAGCGAAAAACTTCGAATTAAAAAATGGCGGGAAAAAGGCGAAATGCCCATTCCAAAATATAGTGAAAAGCAAATTGAAGCCCTGCGATCTTCAATCAATTATCCACCCGATGGATCTGTTAGCCGAAAGGAAACCCCTAACAATTAAGTTGAAATATTTCCAATCAACTCTTCCCCGTAGGTTTGATCAATAGCTCGTTGACATTTACTGAATCAGGTTGGGAAATGGCATAAAAAACGGCATCGGCAATATTTTCAGGTTTCAATTTGGGTTCGTTTCCACCATAATCTTTATCTTCTAAAAGTTCCTCATCACTAATATCTTCCCGAAGGTCGGTTTCTACCGTTCCCGGTTCAATGGAAGTAATTCGGATATTAAATTCCGGAGAAAGCTCCATACGCATTGCCCTGGAAAGTTCAATAATAGCTGCTTTTGAGGCTCCGTAAACTGCCCCGCCTTCAAAGATCTCCTTTCCGTCTACTGAAGCGATATTGATAATATGTCCGCTCTTTTGCTCCTTCATAGACGGAAGTGCTTCGTGAATACAACGCAGTGTTCCCTTTACATTGACTTCGATGGTTTGTAACCATTCCTCCAGGTGACGGTTTTTGAGATAGGTGAGAGGCATGACCCCAGCCGAATTAACCAGGATATCAATTCTGCCGAATTCTTTTCTGATCTTTTCAAAAGCCCCATTTACGCTAGCGGTGCTGCTCACGTCCATTCCGGCGATAAAACTTTCAGTAGGGAGTTTCTTTTTAATCTCTGCCAGTTTTTCCAGGCTTCTGCTGGCCAGGGCAACTTTACATCCCTCGGCCGATAGTTTTTCGGCTATTGCTTTTCCTATTCCGCTAC
>NZ_JBEPWD010000143.1:0-3881 GCF_041642575.1 Salegentibacter sp.
TTTCGAATTTGAGTTTCCCGGATTAATTCAAATTCAGAACGACGGCGATGTTTTTGATCAAAATGATACCCTTTGGGTGAAAACCGTAATTCCCAACATGCTGGAAGATAAAAACGGAGAACAATTCGATATTAATGAATTGACCGGAAATAGCGGAACTGCCTATTTAGGCCTAAACCTATTTCTCAAAAGTAATTTTACGCAAGCCTCTCCAGTCATACTTTCAGAAGATGAAATTATTTCCACAACCGGAAAGGCTGTATTTGAAAGTGTTATCTCTGTAACCACAGAAGAAGTAGATGGGCAATTGCAAAGTGAGTTTGGAGTAGTTCTGAAGGAAAAGGGAGCGTATTTTCTTGGTGCTGTGTATCCTGAATATCCGCCTACCTTTTACCTGGAAACTACCGAATTTGATCAGATTTCGATTCAAACAAACTTTGCAAATCAGGACAGTGACCGATTCGAATTTAGCGTAGAATAGGCATATGGTCTAATTCAAACTGCCAATCGCGGGTTTGAAAATTGTTATTTTCTATAAGAAAAACCTTTCTTGCAAAGAAAAAATGCCAAAAGAAGAACAAAGAATCTGGTATGCCTCTTACGGCTCCAACCTGTTGGAAGAGCGTTTCAGATGTTATATAGGTGGCGGACAACCAAAAGGCGCACATCGAATTTACCCGGGATGCACCAACAAGACTTTCCCAACCCGCACTAAAGGCCTGATCATTAATCGCGAAATGTATTTTGCTAAAATATCCAGGACCTGGAGTGGTGGTGGTGCTGCTTTTATTAAATCAGATTTCAACGAGAACATAGAAACCCAGGGGCGTATGTATCTCATCACCCGGCAGCAATTCATTGATTTGGTTCAGCAGGAGATAAAATTTGAGGGAGAATTTGATATAAACCTGGAGAAGGTAATCGAAGAAGCATCTTTAGATATGAAAAACGATTCCTGGTATGGGCAAATTATTCACCTCGGGGAAGAAGAAGGCTATCCCATTTTCACCTTTACCAATGAGGAGTATCTGGAAAGTGAAATCAATGCGCCCAACGAACATTATTTAAAGATCATCATTGAAGGTCTCAAGCAAACCTACAAGCTTTCGCCTTCAGAAATTAAAAAGTACCTGGAAAACAAAACAGGAATTAAAGGTTTTGCTATAGAAAAAGAACTGCCAGATTTAATTGGCAACTAAAATTCCTATTTTTATCTTCTCACCGCGATCAGTAAACTTATGAAAGCAGCCAGTGTTAGTCAGCTAAAAAAAGAACTCGCCTTCAGGTCTCAGGACGAACTCCTGGAGCTTTGCCTGAGGCTTTCAAAATTCAAAAAAGAGAATAAAGAGCTGCTCACTTATCTGTTATTCGAATCTGATAATGAGGCCGAATTCGTTTCCGAAGTAAAAAAAGAGATAGACGAGCAATTTGCCGGCATCAACACCCGCACCTGGTATTTTATCAAAAAGAGCGTAAGAAAAATTCTGAAGGATGTAAAAAAACACGCTCGTTATTCAGGAAAAACAGAAACCGAGGTGGAGCTTCTTATTTATTTCTGCGCGAAATTGAAATCTTTCCCCAAGCCTATACACCGCAACAAAACCCTTCAGAATCTTTACGAGCGCCAGCTTCAGCTTATCAATTCTAAATTGGAGAAACTTCACGTAGACCTGCAATATGATTACCGGCTTCAGATGGAAGAATTTAATTTATAAAATAGAGAAAAGTCTTCCCGGCAATGATATTCAGATTTAATCAAATTTAAAGGGAAAATGTGGCAGAGTCAAAATCGTGCAGGTTATCTTGCAGGATCTCTGTTTTCATCAGAATTTGAATGAATATCAGCCTAAATTAGAATATAATGTCCTTTAAAAAACTGAATCCTCCCTTAAAAGAAGCCCTTGAAAGATTGGGGATTGAAGAGCCTTTGCCTTTTCAGAAGAAAATATTGCCAAAAATAAAAAGCGGAAGGGATCTTTACATTTTCGCTCCGGAAAATTCGGGAAAAACCACTGCGCTCGTAATTAGCACAATTCAGAAACTGGAAAGTGCCGCCTTTGAAGATGCTCCCCGGGCTTTGATCTATGTGAAAGACAAGGCGGCGGCGATGGAACTTGAAAAGGAATTTAAAAAATTCACGAGGTATATGGATCTCCGGATTTTCAGTGCCTATGACGAACCCGATATAGAAGTCCAGAAAGTCTCAATTTACGAAGGGGTAGATATTGTGATTGCAACGCCAAAAAAACTATTCAAGCTTTTTTCCATTACGGGAATTAATGTGAGTCAGCTAAAATTGCTAATTGTAGAAGATGCTGAATTCATTACTAATACAGGTATTTTCAACGATCTGATTAGAATACCTCAGCATATTTCAAAATGTCAATATCT
Source organism: Salegentibacter sp. (assembly GCF_041642575.1). Taxonomy (NCBI): domain Bacteria; kingdom Pseudomonadati; phylum Bacteroidota; class Flavobacteriia; order Flavobacteriales; family Flavobacteriaceae; genus Salegentibacter; species Salegentibacter sp. The sequence goes on from NZ_JBEPWD010000143.1 coordinate 2,392, forward strand.
TGTATTTGCCAGAGAGCCTAATTCTAAAATTGAAAGATTACAGGAATCCTTTATGGCTCGCGCCGAAGTATTGAAAATGAAATAATTATTTATTTTTCATATTTTAGAAGATGCGATTTGCCTTAACAATATTTCTGTTGCTAATTCTCTCATCTATGGCTGTGAACGCTCAGGATATAAAAGACTTTCAATGGAAAAACCGTCTGGTTTTGATAATTGCTGAAGATAAAGAAAATCAAAGCTTTCAAAAACAATTAGCCGAACTTCAGAAAGATCAGGATGGTTTAAAAGAGCGTAAACTAATTATCTATAAAATCTTACCCGGGAAATTTTCCAAAGGATTAGAGTCCGAAACCTGGGAAAACGATTCCGTGCTTTACCAGAAATATAAAACAAATGCTTCCGGTTTTCAGGTATTGCTATTGGGCTTGGACGGTGGGATAAAACTCGACCAATCAGAAATTATTTCTCTCAAGAAATTGTTTAATACTATAGATAGTATGCCAATGCGACAAGCTGAAATGCGAAAAACCAGATAATAGGCTCAAAACTTTTTAATTTCGTTTCGATATACCACTATAAATAGGTTTTTATTATATTTATTGTGAAAATATTAAAAAATGCAAAAATCCTGTCTGGAATGTGGAGAAAAAATTGTGGGCCGTGTAGATAAGAAATTCTGCAGCGATTATTGCCGTAATGCATACCACAACAACCTGAACAAAGACAGGAAAAATCTGGTGAGAAACGTAAACAACCGCCTTCGAAAGAATTACCGGATTTTAGAAGAGTGCAATCCCAGCGAAAAGACCACCACCACTAAAAACCGGTTATTATCCAAAGGTTTTAACTTCGATTATATCACAAGTATTTACACCACCAAAAGCGGCAAGGTTTATTTTTTTGTGTATGACCAGGGTTACCTTCCGCTGGATAACGGGATATACGCCCTTGTAAAGAGAAATTAAGTTTTATCGTGCCAGTTGTTACTTTTTTGCTTAGTGGCAACACGCAAAACATCGCTCTGGCTAATTTGCCCAACCAGCTTCCCATTTTCTACGATTGGGAATCTTCTGTAACGCTTTTCGATGAATTTTTTGGCGGCATCAATTACGTTCATATCCCCATCAATGGTTTCCACATTGCAGTTCATACGTTTTCCAACGGTAGTATCTTCCAGAGGCATATTATAATACTGGCTGTCTGAAACGTGCTTCATACAGTCTCCTTCAGAGATCATTCCTATCAAGTTGTTTTTTTCATCTACCACACAACCCCCGGAAATTCTATGTTGGAGAAGTTTTTCCGCCACATCCATAATATTATCGGTTTCCCTAAAGGTGATCAGGTCTGTAGTCATATAATCTTTTACCAGCATTGGCGTACCTTCCGGTTTTTCGGGAGCCGCCTGCCTTCCTTGATAACTTTTGATAGCCATAGCTTAAAATTTTGTGTATTAATCTCTTAAATATAAGAAATTTCCAATTAGA
>NZ_JBEPWD010000144.1:0-3796 GCF_041642575.1 Salegentibacter sp.
GAGATCTGAAATTAGGAATTAACGGAGGCTTACCCGTAGGTGATGCCGAAGATTATTCAAACTTTCAATTGGGAGCAGATGTAGCTTACCTTTTTGGGGTGATGAATGTACTTGAAGTAGGCCCGATGCTAGGCTACTCCAGGTTTTTTGCGGAAGATATAGATACCGGTTTTGGTGAAACGGATGCAGATGATATTAGTTTCCTTCCAATTGCCGCTTCCGGAAGGCTCGGATTAGGAATCGCATTTGTGGGCCTTGACCTGGGATATGCGGTTAGCCTGGTGGATGATGGCGAAGGCGGATTCTACTACAGGCCAAAAATTGGAGTTAGTTTAGGCTTGCTAAATATTATCGGATCGTATCAGGGGATAAGCAATAACGGGGAAAACCTTTCTTCGGTGAATGTTGGATTAGAATTCAGACTTTAATTTTTTTTTCATATTGGAAAATTATGAATCAGTAATTGAATTTTTTCGTTAATTGTAGGGACAAACCTTCAATTCAAAATGTTTAAAAAACTTTTACTAGTTCTGTTCGCCTTTGCTATTTATGAAAGTGCCATGAGCCAGGCGTTTAAAAAGCCTACTGTTGATTTATCAGTCAAGGCCGGATACTTAGCGATAGATCCCTCTTATTCCACATTCTATCCTGAATTAAGTGGGGAGTTCATCACCGGAGAAGCCGGGTTGTTTATAGCGGCTAATTATAAATTTTGGGTGGACCGGTACTTATCGATAAATCCGGAAGTAAGTTTTATTAGCAATAAGGAATCAGTTCATTATCGTGTGGCCGGGCTGGTGGAATACAGCATCCTTTCAACCGGATTATATGTTCTTGGCGGTCCTCAGTTGAATATTCTAAGCGGAAATTCCATGAATTTATATGATAGAGCTGGTTTTGAACTTACCGGGGGAATAGGCTATGATATAAGTCGGTCTTTCTACCTGGAAGGCCGCTACTCCCACGAATTCACCAATCGTTTAAAACCCGAAGCTCCATTTACCGATGATGATTACTACAGGTTTCGCTCATATTCTATAGGTTTGGGGTTTAGGTTTTAGGTCTTTTGGGGGAGAAATTTTGCTTAGATTGGGGGGCGAAATAAATCTTTTGATATCTTTATCCTATGAAGATACTTATCATAAACGGTCCCAATCTAAATCTTCTGGGAACCCGCGAACCCGACACCTACGGAAATAAGAAATTTGAAGATTACTTTGCCGATCTGCAATTCAAATTCAGGGAAGTAGAATTATCCTATTTTCAATCCAATATAGAAGGAGAGATTATAGATGAATTACACCGGGCTGTTGGGCAATTTGATGGTATAGTACTGAATGCCGCTGCTTATACCCATACTTCCGTAGGAATTGGAGATGCCGTTAAGGCCATTGAGGTTGCCGTGGTTGAAGTTCATATTTCCAACACTCATTCCAGGGAAAAGTTTAGACATAAGTCGTTTATCGCGCCTGTAGCTAAAGGCGTTATCTTAGGTTTTGGCCTGCAGGGCTATGACCTGGCTATCCAGAGCTTTGTAAAATCATAGAAATGAAGAAAGCCTATTTAAACTGGAGCAGTGGCAAGGATGCGGCTTTCGCACTTTACCAGGTGCAAAAAGAAGGTGAATTCGATGTTCAGAAATTGGTTTCCACAGTCAATACTGAAACCAATAGAGTTTCGATGCATGGCCTCCGCGTTAAATTGATGCAACAACAGGCCGATGCTATTGGGATCCCGCTTCAGCTTATCAAATTAGACGGGAATGTGAGTATGCAAGCTTATAATGAACTCATGGAAATAGAAACCGAAAAACTTCTCAACGAAGGTTTCAATTACAGCATTTTTGGAGATATATTTTTGGAAGATCTAAGGGAATACCGGGAAAAACAATTGGGGGAAATAGGAATTAAAGCGGTTTTTCCTCTGTGGAAGAAAGATACTTCACAATTGATGCAGGACTTTCTTGAAGCCGGATTTAAGGCGATAGTGGTTTGTGTCAATGCCGAAAAAATAGACAAATCTTTCTGCGGAAGACTGATCGACGAGAGCTTTCTAAAAGATCTGCCTTCTGATGTAGACCCCTGTGGCGAAAATGGTGAATTCCACACCTTCGTTTACGATGGTCCCATTTTCAGGGAACCAATAAGTTTTGAGATAGGGGAGATTGTAGAAAGGAGCTATACCTCTTCCGGGGATAAGGATGATGATTGTTTCAGTGAAAAGAAAGAGAACTGGGACACCCGGTTCTTCTACTGCGATTTGCTTCCAAAAAAATAACCCCGGCATTTCTGCCAGGGTCATCAGAATAAATTATTTCATATTTACAGGTGAATCACCTCGTCGTAGGCAGCTGCTACAGCTTCCATAACGGCTTCACTCATAGTTGGGTGAGGGTGAACAGCTTTTAATACTTCGTGACCTGTGGTTTCAAGTTTTCTACCTAAAACAGCTTCAGCGATCATATCGGTTACTCCGGCGCCAATCATATGGCAGCCTAACCATTCGCCGTATTTGGCATCAAAGATCACTTTTACAAATCCGTCTGGCTTTCCGGAAGCTTTGGCTTTTCCTGAAGCAGAGAACGGGAATTTTCCAACTTTTAGTTCATAACCGGCTTCTTTGGCTTGCTTTTCAGTCATACCAACCGAAGCGATCTCGGGAGTAGCATAGGTACATCCTGGGATATTTCCGTAATCCAGAGGTTCTACTTCCATGCCTTTTATTTTCTCAACACAAAGGATTCCTTCAGCTGAAGCAACGTGGGCAAGGGCAGGACCTTCAACCACATCTCCAATAGCGTAAATTCCGGAAACATTGGTGTTATAAAATTCGTCTACTACAATTTTATCTTTATCGGTTTTAATGCCTAATTCTTCCAGGCCTATATTTTCGATATTGGATTTTATACCAACTGCAGAAAGCACGATTTCAGCTTCAAGGGTTTCTTCGCCTTTTTTGGTTTTAACCTTGGCCTTAATTGTTTTCCCGGAAGTGTCAACGCTTTCTACCGAAGAGTTGGTCATTACCTTAATCCCGGCTTTTTTCACGCTGCGTTCAAATTGCTTTGAAACTTCTTCGTCTTCCAGAGGTACAAGGTTAGGAAGGAATTCAACGATAGTTACGTCAGTACCCATGGCGTTGTAAAAATGCGCGAATTCTACTCCAATGGCACCTGATCCAACCACGATCATAGATTTTGGTTGTTTATCAAGGCTCATCGCCTCGCGGTATCCAATCACTTTTTTACCGTCCTGTTTCAGGCTTGGTAGTTCCCGTGAACGGGCACCTGTTGCAACGATAATGTGATCTGCCTGGTATTCTTTGGTGTTTTTATCTTTATCTGTTACCGCAACTTTTTTACCCGACTTGAGTTTACCAAAGCCTTCAATAACATCGATCTTGTTCTTTTTCATCAGGAATTGAACACCTTTGCTCATTCCATTAGCCACTTCACGGCTTCGTTTTATAACGGCTCCAAAATCCTTATCGGGATTTTCAAGTTTCAGTCCGTAATCTTCGGCGTGTTTAAGGTAGTCGAATACTTCAGCACTTTTAAGCAATGCTTTAGTAGGAATACAACCCCAGTTAAGACAAACTCCACCAAGACTTTCCTTTTCAACAATAGCGGTTTTAAATCCTAGTTGAGAGGCTCTAATGGCGGTTACATAACCTCCCGGGCCACTACCTAAAACAATAATATCATATTTACTCATAGTCGGAAATTTTTATTGCAGTTATAGAAGTTGCGAATTTAAGGAATAATAGCTTAAACTGAAAGTTTTAAAAGGGCTCTGTT
>NZ_JBEPWD010000145.1:0-3783 GCF_041642575.1 Salegentibacter sp.
CCCTTCGCCTCAAACGTTTGAAATATACTAACCCCCTGTGGCTGTTTAGAAAAGCCTGTATACGGCTCTGAATCACGCTTACAAAACTCCCCAAAAAAACATGATTCGGGTCAGCTTAGCTTTACTTGGTGCTTCCTAAATTTTTCCTTTATCGTTCATTTTGTTAATTTAATTTTTTAATTAAAAATTGCGGAAAAATGAACCAAAGCACCAATACGCTATCTTTTGAAAAGATATGGAAAGACATGGAATTCCTTACCAATTGTTTCCGCCAGGTTTTGAAAGAGCTTGGAGAACATGAATTGGTAGATTTACTTTCACAGGACGGCTCTAAAAACCATATCCCTGAGGATATAAAACTAAATGAAAAACAGATCCAGGTGCTAAGCATGTACATGCAGCTTATGAATCTGGTAGAGGAGAATGCTGCCGTGCAATACCGCAGGAAACTCATCGACAATAAAGGATTGCAAGCCATTCGGGGTTCCTGGAGCGAGACTTTTAACCGGTGGAAATCGCAGGGCTTATCGCAGGACCAGATGCAGGAGATCCTGCAAAAAATAAGTGTGACTCCGGTACTTACCGCACATCCTACCGAAGCGAAGAGAATATCTATCCTCGAATTACACCGGGAGATTTACCTTAAACTCATCAAGCTGGAAAACAAGGCTTATTCTTCTTCAGAAAGAAAGGTAATAGGAGAGGATATTATGGCACTGCTCGAAAGATGGTGGAGAACAGGGGAGATCTACCTGGAAAAACCAACGGTGGAAAAAGAAAGGAATAATGTAGTGCACTACCTGAGTAAGGTTTTTCCGATGGCGCTTAAAAAAACCGATATTCAGCTTAGACAAAGCTGGCTGGAAATGGGCTTCGATCCCAAAAAACTTAGCTATCCCCGACTGCAGTTTGGTTCCTGGGTAGGGGGCGACCGGGACGGGCATCCGCACGTCACCGCTTCCATTACCGAGAGCACCCTTAAAGAACAAAGAAAAGCCGCGCTGGAACTTATCAATACGCATTTAAATGAGCTGGTAGCGCACCTCAGCTTTTCAAAGAAACGAAACCCCATCCCGGAGATTCTTAAAGATGAAATTGATAAAAAGCTGGAGCTTTTAGGGGAACCGGGAAAAATCGCTGCAGAAAGGAATCCCTATGAGCCCTGGCGCCAGTTTCTTTCGTTAATGCTGGTGCAGCTAACCAACACGATGGAAGAGCAAAACAGCCTGGATGAGCAGGTATATAATAGTCCGGAAGATCTTCTGGAAGATTTAAAGGTGCTGAAGTCATCCCTGCTGGAAATTGGCGCAAAAAGAATTGTGGAAGATCTGATCTTTCCCACCGAACGTTTGCTGCAAAGTTTTGGCTTTCACCTCGCTCGCCTCGATATAAGGCAGAATAGTGAATTCCACGATAAGGCGATGGAACAGATTCTTAAAGCTACCTATCCCGATCTGCCTGAATACCGTAGCTGGAATGAAGAGAAGCGAATCGATTTTTTATCTGAAGAATTAAAAACCAACAGACCATTTGCCATAGGAGGTAAATCCTTCGGGCCGGAAGCAGATAAGGTGCTGGATTGTTACCGGGTGGTTAAAAAGCATTCAGAAAAATACGGTCCGCAGGGAATAGGTTCCTTTATTGTAAGTATGACCCGCGGCTTGAGTGACCTGCTTCTGGTGTATGTACTCATGAGGGAAGCCGGTCTTAGCTGTAATACTTTCCAGGTTGTGCCTTTGTTTGAAACTATTGATGACCTGCTGGCATCCGATGAAGTAATGGATAGTTATTTAAAGCACCCTGCCTACAAAAAAAGTGAAGACGGGGTACAGGAAGTGATGCTGGGCTATAGCGACAGTAACAAAGACGGCGGAATTATTGCCAGTAGATGGCACATTTACCAGGCCGAAGAGGCGCTTACCATAACAGCCGAAGAAAATAATGTCCGTTTCAAATTTTTCCACGGAATTGGAGGTACCATAAGCAGGGGTGGCGGAAAATATCACCGTTTCCTTGAAAGTATGCCACCCGGAAGCCTGAGTGGTGAAATGAAGCTAACGGTACAGGGAGAAACGATTTCCCAGCAGTTCGCAAACCGACTTACCGCCAGTTATAACCTTGAGATGTTACTTTCCGGTACCGCTTTGCAAACAGGTTACAACAGCTTTCCGCAGCGGGCTATCACCTATCCTGTGGCAGCTTTGAGAAAGCTGGCTCAGTATTCACAGGAGAAGTACCAGGATTTGATAAAGCATCCTTCCTTCCTGGAATTTTACGGGGAGGCAACGCCTATTGATGTACTGGAATTAAGTAAAATAGGCTCGCGTCCTGCACGTCGAACCGGAACAAGAACCCTGGGAGATCTCAGGGCAATCCCCTGGGTTTTCAGCTGGAATCAATCCCGCTTTAATATTACCGGTTGGTTTGGAATTGGCTATGCATTGCAAAAGCTGAAGAATGAGGATAAGGATAGCTATATGCAGCTCAGGGATTTTGCTGATAAATGGCCTTTGCTGCGTTATATACTTATCCAGGTGGAAACCAATCTTATGAATGCATCTCCCGAGGTTATGAGCCTTTATGCTGAATTGGTTAAAAACGAAAATGTTAGGCAGGAACTCACAGAAATTATTAAAACCGAGCATACTGAAAGCCTGGAGCAGATAGGTGCTATGTTTGATACCAACAGGGAGGAACGACGCCAAAGTCTGCTGGACAATTTAAACCGAAGAGAGGATGCGCTTCTAACCCTGCATTATTTACAGATTAAAAACCTGGAGCTATGGAGAGCCAGTGATGACCGGAATGAGAGTTCCCTGGTGACCCTTTTACTGGAAATAACCACCGCCCTTGCAAGCGGACTTAAAAACACAGGTTAAAAATCCAGTCTTAAATTGAGATATCAGGTAATTCTAAAAGCTATTTTTTAAACAGGATTTTGGCCCGGTTATATTCATAGTTCATTTTTGCAATAGTGAGCACTGAAATATTTTCCGGGCATTCCACCTGGCAGGCTTCTGTATTGCTGCAATGTCCGAAACCTTCTTCCTCCATTTGATTCACCATATCCAAGGTTCTGGAAGAAGTCTCTTTGTCACCCTGTGGTAAGCGGGCGAGGTGGGTGATCTTGGCACCGGTAAATAAAGCCGCACTGGAATTTTTGCAACTCGCTACACAAGCCCCGCAGCCAATACAGGCAGCAGCGTCAAAAGCGGTTTCTGCTTCATGATATGTTACAGGAATACTGTTGGCCTCAGGTGCCTGGCCGGTATCTACTGAAACATATCCGCCAGAGGCGATAATACGGTCCAGGGATGAACGGTCTACTTTCAGGTCCCGTACCACAGGAAAAGCAGTTGCTTTAAAGGGCTCAACATAAATGGTATCCCCATCTTTAAATTCCCGCATGTGCAACTGGCAGGTAGTCGTGTGCTTAAGGGGTCCGTGGGCTATTCCGTTGATCATCACTCCACACTGTCCGCAAATTCCTTCCCTGCAATCATGGTCAAACTCTACTGCCCGCTCTCCCTGCTTTACCAGCTGGTTATTGAGCATATCCAGCATTTCCAGAAAAGACATATCCCTTGACACCTCTTCCAGCACATAATCACAGAATTCTCCTTTGGTATCCCTGTTCTTTTGTCTCCAGATCTTTAAAATTATTCTCATCCTGATGTGATTTAATTGAATGCTATTATTCTAAATTTCCTCCCTGAATTTTTTATAGCTGCGGAAGAATTTTTTTCTTATTTATAACTCCTGATAGTTGGAGCAACGGTTTCA